>JAFAFP010000004.1 GCA_023423415.1 Pseudomonadota bacterium
GTGCGCCGCGTCATGCCGGATCAGTTCCAGCGCGCGGGGATCCTCGCGGTTGATCAGTTCGATCTTCGCATCCTGAGAAATCGGATCGTTGAGGTCGGCGACCACGCCGTCCAGCGCCATCGCGACGGTGCGCTTGGCGAGCGAGGGCGAGATGCCCTTGGCGATATCGAGACCGGAAATACCGTCGGGGAATTCACGGCGTGCGCCGTCGGGGAAGGTCAGGGCGACCATCATTTAACTCCTGTTGCTCACTCCCGCGAACGAGCGCGGGTAAGCGGATTGATAAGGCGCCGATATAGCACTGGATTCGTGCGGTGCAACGAATTGCGTATTTCCGGTCTGACCGGGTTGCCCCTCAATGGGCCACGCTTGCGCGTCGCCCGACGAGAGGCTCCGGCGGGGCCGATAAGACCGCTGCGACGTATCGGTCCCCCCGCTTTCGTGGGAGGACGAGGATAAAGCTGCGCCGTGCGTGCGGACCGCGGTCGCCTCCGAAAAGTAAAATTTGGTCGTGGCCAGGCCGGAACTTTTTCGCCTGAACGACATTCCCATTGGCAGCGGTTCGCATCGCTGCTCCGTGCCGACCTGGTTTGCGTCTCATCCGTCTCTGGCAAGCTGCCGAACCTTTAATGGACATTTCGCATTTTTCCGCGATCCGGCTGCTGCGGCTTGCCATGCTTGCAGCCATCGTGCTGCCGTTGGTGTTGTTCGCCTTTCTGGCCGTCATGAACTATCGGCACACGCAGTGGGTTGGAGACCAGCGGGTCGAGCGCACCATCAACATCCTTCATGAGCACGCGCTCAAGGTCTTTGAGACAGTCGAACGCAGCATCGCGGAAACCAATGAAGTCATTCGCGGCATGTCGGATGCGGATATCCGGGGCAATGAGGAGCGTTTGCATCAGCGGTTGCGGGCGATGGTGGAGTCTCTTCCCCAACTTAAGTCGCTCTGGGTCTTCGACGCCGATGGACGTGCGCTGGTCAATTCGATCATGTCTGCTGTTCCAGACATCGATTTTTCCGACCGGGATTACTTCCGTGCCCATATCGAGAAGGATTCCGGCCCGTTCATCGGCCAGGTGCTGCGGCCGCGCGATCCCTATCCGGCCGGCGATTTCTTCAGCATCAGCCGTCGGCGGCCAAGTGCGGACGGTTCCTTCAAGGGTGTGATACAGGTTTCCCTGCGGCCGGAATATTTCGAGCAGTTCTACAGCAGACTGCAGGAGCCTTATCCAGGCGGATACGCCGCGATCGTCCGCGACGACGGTGTCGTCCTGGCGCGTTATCCCGTTCTCGATCGCGACGCCATCAAGAGCGGGACCAATCCGCTCGGCGACTGGATGCGTGCCCACCCGGAAGGAGGATTCTTCAACGGGACTTCACCGCTCGATCTGAAGGAGCGTCGCCTGTTGTGGCAGAAGCTGGCGAATTTGCCGGTTGTAGTGCTGGCCGGAACGGAAATAGGCGCCATTCGCTCGGAGTGGCTGTCGTCGATGATGGGATATCTCTTGTTCGGTATTCCCGCCACGGTGCTGCTGCTCGGCGTGATGGGGATGGCGCTGGAGCGCACGCGACGCCTGTATGAGGAGCAGGGCCGTCGCGTCGCCGCCGAAGGCGCGTTGCGGCAAGCGCAACGCATGGAAGCGATCGGCCAACTGACTGGGGGCGTCGCGCACGACTTTAACAACATCCTGATGATCATCAAAGGCAATGTTCACCGGCTACGACGTGACCTGACCGAACCCAAACTGGTCCGCAAGCTGGATATGATCGACACCGCCGCGCAGCGCGGCGAAAATCTGACGCGACAATTGCTGGCGTTTTCGCGCCGGCAGAATCTCACGCCGACTGTCATCGACCTGGCGCAGCGCGTGCGTGAATTCCGCTCGTTGCTGGCGCCGTCCTTGCGTGGCGATATCGAAATTCGCATCGACGTGCCTTCGAGGATCACGGCCGTGCGTGTCGATGTCAGCGAGCTCGAACTCGCTGTGCTCAATCTCGCGGTCAACGCGCGGGACGCCATGCCCAATGGCGGGACGATCGAGATCGGCGTGCGGCCGGTGACGTTACGAGGCGAGCCGGCCTACGATCGGCTGCAGGGTGAATTCGTGGCGCTATCGGTGGCCGATACCGGCGCCGGCATTCCGCCTGATGTGGTGGCACGCATCTTCGAGCCATTCTTCACGACCAAAGATGTCGGCAAGGGGACCGGTCTTGGTCTCAGCCAGGTCTATGGCTTTGCCAAGCAGACGGGTGGCACGGTCACGGTCTGGAGCCGGCCAGGTGTCGGCACGACGTTCACGCTATATCTGCCGCGCTCGCGCGAAGTGCCGCAGCGATCGGAACCGGTCCGGCTCTGCGATGCCGAGCCGCAGGAAGCGGGGTCAATTCTTGTGGTCGAGGACAATTCGGAGGTCGCCGATATAGCGACGGAGCTGCTGAACGAACTCGGCTATCATGTGACGAGGGTCGGCGGTGCGCCTGCTGCGCTCGAATTGTTGCGTGGGGGTGAGCGTTTCGACCTCGTGTTTTCCGATGTCGTGATGCCGGGTGGCATGAGCGGCGTCGAACTCGCGCAGGTAATCCGCAAGGACTATCCCGATGTGCCGGTGGTGCTGACGACCGGATACTTCAAGGCTGGTGACAAGCCGTTGCCGCGCGGGTTGCCGGTGTTGCGCAAACCTTACGATATCGCCGAGCTGAAAAGCACGCTGCGTTCTGCGATGAAGCACTCCACCAGCGCGGCTGGCTCCTCGCCCGAGGAGTTCAAAAATTCTACGATGAAGAACACGAGCGGTTCGGGCCGCTAGAGCATCAGAGGCGGGCTCTTTGATCCAGATTTCGGCATCCTTCATGTCGGGGGCGTCATAGACGCAAGCCGTGAAAAAGATCGGTATGCCGCACTCATGTGCGACTTTGATCGGGCGAAATCGTCGCATCGATCTGACTGCTGAGGGCGGACTCAAAGATACGTTGGGATTTCTGGAACCCTTCTGCATGTCGATAATGACGAGAGCTGGCCGCGCAGGAACCCTAGATTGACAACTAATTTCACAACCCAATCTTCAGGTTGCGCCAACTCGTTCCGGTCACTTCCACGTCATATTGCCGGATCGATGCTTCGTCGATCGGCTTCGATATGTTAGGCGGGCGGCATGGTCGAAGCTCACAAGGTTCACAGCTACCAACTCTGGCGCGACCGGCGCGGCCGGGTTTCATATCTGCGCATCGCGGCCTTGGGCCTGCTGCTGGCGCCGCTCGCGCTGGCCTTGCAGGCGTGGCTATCGAACCAGTTGGCGGCGCGCATGCTCAATGATCTCGTGCATCGCGCCGGCTATTGGGCGTTGATTTTTCTTCTTGTGACGCTGGCGATCACCCCGTTGCGGAGGACCGGACGCTTCAGCGGATTGATCGATGTGCGCCGTCTCATCGGCGTCGGTGCGTTTCTTTATGCGACGCTGCATATCGGGCTGTATATCGCCGACGAGAAATTCGATCTGGTCAAGGTCACGCTTGAAATCGTCAAGCGCCTCTATCTCACCATCGGCCTGATCGCGTGGCTTGGCTTGCTGGCGCTTGCCATCACGTCGAACGACACGATGGTGAAACGGCTTGGCGCATTGCGATGGCGGAGGCTGCATCAGGCCAGCTATGTCATCACGTTCCTGGCGTTGATCCATTTCTTCCAGCAGACCAAGGCAGACTTCACATTGCCTGCCACCATTTGCGGTCTGTTCGGCTGGCTGATGGTTTATCGCCTTGTGGCATGGCGGTTGCACGAGGTTTCGACGCTGGCGCTGCTCGTCATGACGCTCGTTGTCGCACTCCTGACATTCCTGGGTGAAGCGGTGGGTATCGCGCTCTGGTACAAGGTCTCACCGATGACCGTGCTGTCGACGGTGTTCGATTTCGAACTCGCCATTCGACCCGGCTGGTATGTATTGGGTGCCGGTCTTGCCGTGTGTCTGCTCGATTTGGTCCGCTCGTTGATGCAGCCGTCGCGAAAGGATCAGCGGCGGGTCGATCAGCCAGCGGACGGTGGCGTCGTGTTGGCTTCGCGCCAGCGCGCGTAGCGCCAGGGCAGATACCAGCGCGCACGGGTGGATTTTTCGGCCGGAACAAAATCGAGGCCGGAAGTTCCATATGGCTGACAGCGGCACAGGCGTCCGAGTGTCATCCAGCCGCCGGCCCAGAGACCGTGACGCGCCAAAGCCTCATCGCCGTATGCCGAACAGGTCGGCAAATGCCGGCAATGAAATCCGATCAGCGGTGAGAGCGTGTAGCGATAGACCTTGATCAAAGCGCGCCCGGCCAAGCGTGGTGCGTTGCGGACACACCCCGCACAATTCGTGCCCGCGGGTTCCATCGGTTCCAATACTCTGCTCACAGCCAAGCCATTAAAATCGTCGATAAACCGCACTATATCTCCGCTACAGCAATGAGTTCCATCAAGTCGCATTGTGTAGACTTAAGGTTAAATCCCCAAAGTCATGCTGGACGAAAATCCAGGGGGCATACTAAGAAATACACATGGGTGACGGATGTCCCGAAACAACCGGTGATAACCGGGTTGCCAATCAAGGCGCGGGACAGAGCACGGGGAGTTGCATGAAGCGACGCCTGTTCGGTGCGATCGCACTGGGATGCCTGTTTGTATCGTTCGCAGCACCGATGGCGGAAAGCGATCCGTCACGGTCCGCGCCGATGCAGTTTGCGCTGCGTCAGGATGGTTCCTGCGGTGGCACGAAATGCCGGACCTGGGTTTCTGCGACGGGCATGATCCGCGCCGAGACCGCGCGCGATTTCGAAACCTTCGCGGCCAAAAACAACATTCGCGGCGGCACGCTGGTGCTCAATTCCGAGGGCGGTTCGGTGCACGGCGCGATCGCGCTCGGCCGTGCCATCCGCAAGTTCGGCATGACGACGACAGTCGGACGCACTGTCGATCTGCCGGGATATTCGGACACGGGCGGCAAGGTCATTCCGGCCAACCTGATCGCGCGCGCCGATTGTGAATCGATGTGCGCCTTTGTGCTGCTCGCCGGGGCCCGGCGCGTGGTTCCCACGGAGGCGCGGGTGCGCGTCCATCAGATCTGGCTCGGCGACCGGCGTGATGACGCGGCGGCTGCGACCTATTCGGCCGAGGATCTGGTCCTGGTCCAGCGCGATATCGGGAAACTGGCGCAGTACACCGTGGAAATGGGTGGCAGCGTCGAATTACTGGAAATCTCGCTCCGCATTCCGCCGTGGGAACCGATGCGCTCCCTGACCCGGGATGAGCTGCGGCGGATGAATCTCGATACCTCCGAAGCGACCGATGCACGCGCCGCGTCTGCGGACAGCCCAACGACCGCATCGCGGCTGTCCGGCGGGCCGGTCAAGCGTGCCGCGCTGACGCCGGCTCAGGCCAAAGAGCGGGTTCGCGGCTGGGCCATGGTCGAACGTTCGGGTTCCTCCACATTGACGCGGCGGCATCCGCTGACGGTGGAGGGCGAGGATCTGGGCGTTCTCGACGTGACCTTCGCCTGTGGCGCCAGCGCCAACGACGTCACGGTGCTTTACACCGAGACACGGCGCAGCACTGCTGAAACGGAAGTCCGGCCATTGAAAAAAGTGGAGCTTCGGGTTGGCGGCAAGATCGTGCCTCTGACGCTTGGCGTCTCACGCGATACGGCCAATGCTGGCGAGCGGATCACCGCGGCGAGTGGGGCGATTCCGGCTTCGGCGCTTCGCAACTTCGCATCCGTATCGTCCCGGTCGCTGACGGTGGAGATGGCCGACGAAGCCGATGCCTCGTCCGTTATCCGTGTCGGCAACACCGGCGCCGCCCAGTACCTGTCCCGGTTCATGACGGCGTGCGCGAAGCCCGATCGCAACGAACAGGCCAACCTGCAGCCGGCAGCCCAATAGGGATCGGGAGTTCCGGCGGTGCGTCAGCCCGCCGGCTCGGCTTCCTTGGCCGCACGGCGCTTCTGCTCGATCTGGTCGATCGCGGAGACCACAGCGTCGAAGGTCAGCAGGGTGGAGGCGTGACGCGCCTTGTAGTCTCGGACCGGCTCCAGAACCGCGATATCGGCCCATTTCCCGATCGGAGGAGGGCCATTTTCCTTCAGCATCTTACGGACGGTTTCACGGAGGGACCGCAACTCCTCCGCGTCGGACCCGATCACGTTCCGGGCCATGATCGAGGAGGAGGCCTGGCCGAGGGCGCAGGCTTTGACGTCGTGGGAGAAGTCGGTGACGGTATCGCCGTCCATCTTCAGGTCCACAGTGACCGTGGAACCGCACAACTTTGAGTGCGCGGTAGCACTGCCATGCGCGTCTTGCATACGACCGATCCGGGGGATCGACCCTGCCAATTCAAGGATTTTGGTGTTGTAAACGTCACTGAGCATGAAAATAGCTGACGAATTGCCTCGGGAACGCTTATTGGAGTTGCAGCATCAAACGATTATATAAGCGCTTGGGAATGCAGCGTCCAAGTCCCGTAAGACTCTTGAGTCTGGAGCGGGAGACGCGGCCGACCCGGTGACACCCCCGGTGCCCAATCCCTCGGTCCAAAATCCTTCGGGATTGAGAGCGCCGGTCGAACGGAGAGACCACGTTATGGACGCGATTATCAAGCCCTGGCCGAAGTCAGGGCAGCATGCCGACACCCGCCCGAGCCGCGAGCAGGCTGAGGAAGCTGTGCGTACGCTCATCGCTTTCGCGGGTGATAATCCTGCGCGCGAAGGCGTCCTGGACACGCCAGGCCGCGTGGTCGACGCCTATGAGGAAATGTTCCGCGGCTATCGCGAGGATCCGAAGGAGGTTCTCGACCGGACCTTCTCCGAGAGCGAGGCTTACGACGATTTCGTGCTGGTGCGCGACATCACCTTCAATTCGCATTGCGAACACCACATGATGCCATTCTACGGCCGTGCCCACGTGGCCTACCGGCCGGTGGACCGGGTGGTCGGCCTTTCGAAGCTGGCCCGCCTCGTGGATATCTTTGCCCACCGCCTGCAGACGCAGGAGCATATGACGGCGCAAATCGTCACCGCGATGGAAGAGGTCCTGAAGCCGAAGGGCGTCGCCGTGATGATCGAGGCCGAGCACATGTGCATGTCGATCCGCGGCGTGACCAAGCCGGGCGCGCTGACGGTGACCACCCAGTTCCGCGGCACCTTCCGCGAGGACGTCAACGAGCAGGTGCGCTTCCTGACTGCGATCCGCGCCGGACAGCGCTGATCGTCTGATCCGAGCGGGCGAGCTTTCGCCCGCTCATTCCCGCGAAGGCGGGAATCCAGATAAGCTAGACTTGTATGCCGGCAAAAATGCTGGGTCCCCGCCTGCGCGGGGACGAGCGGCATTGATGGCCGGCTCTTTTTTATGGAGCGCCTCTATGGCCGCGACATCCGAAATCGAAGAGGGGCTGACGCTGCGGCCGAAATTCGACGCCGACGGTCTTGTCACGGCGGTTGCCACCGATGCCGCAACCGGTGAATTGCTGATGGTTGCGCATATGAACGCCGAGGCGCTGGCGAAAACCATCGCATCGGGCCACGCGCATTACTTCAGCCGCTCGCGCAGGAAGCTGTGGCGCAAAGGCGAGGAGTCAGGTCACACCCAGCGCGTGGTAGAGATGCGGGTCGACTGCGATCAGGATGCGGTCTGGATGCGGGTCGAGCAGAAAGGGCCGGGTGCCTGCCATACCGGCCGCAAGAGCTGCTTCTATCGCGCGGTGCCGCTCGGGCAGAGCGGTGAGGCGAAACTGGAATTCCGCGAGGCGGACAAGGCGTTCGATCCGGCGAGTGCTTATCGCAAAGGATGATGGCGCGTCACTACGGCGCGCAACGCTCCTGCCATGGCGTCGGTCGCTTGAGGTTGAGCACGACGCCGTTCCGCACGCTGAACTTGCCTTTGCTATCGTGGTTTGACATCGCGCGGATGCGTCCGTCCGCTCCTTTGGCCAGTACATTCGTGCGGTGTTGTCTCGGGCGCTCGAAGGCGATGACGATCGCGATCGTTCCGTCATGCCGCGCCGACGCATCGACGATGGCCAGCGAATCCCGATTGCTGCCGACGTCGCGATCGAGGAACACCGCTGACTCGCGTTGCACATAAGTCGCGTAGGGATTGTCAGGCGCAGGCAGTTTCGAACAATCCGTGGCCCAGGTTCCGAGCAGGTTCCAGTCACGGACGACATCGAACACGTCTGCGGACGATGGTGCGATCATCGCCATGAGTGCAAGCACGACGGCTGCGCATCGAAATGGAATTGCCGCCACGTGACACCTCGCCGTCGCTCCAAGGCCGTTTGATTAATCTGTGGCGCGCCGGAATTCACGCAAGGCTTGTCGCAAGCGATATGCGAGCAGTGACCTTTTTAACACGATCAATTCGATGCTGAGGCTGATGCACGTGCCAGCAATTGTTGTGCACGAATGAGATGCGGCCGGTCATACATCTTTCCGCCGATGCCGACGACGCCGGCGCCTGGCTGCGCCTCGAACGCCGCGACGATGCTGTTCGCGTGCGCGATGGCCGCGGCATTCGGCGTGAATACGTCATTGATGATCGCGACCTGGGCCGGATGAATCGCCATCTTGGCAGTGAAGCCGTCACGACGCGCTTCTTCCGCCTCGCGACGCAATCCGGCTTCATTCCGGAAATCGACATACACCGTATCGATCGGCTGTACGCCCGCAGCCGACGCGCCGGCGAGACACAAGGAGCGCGCGAGGCGATAGGGGTCGAGGAAGCGGCCGTTGTCGTCACGATTGGTTTCGGCCCCAAGCTCGGCTGACAAATCCTCCGCGCCCCAGGTGAGGCCGGTCAGGCGCACGCTCGAACCCGGATAGGTGCCCGTGGTGAACAACGCCGCTGCGGTTTCGGTGGCCAATGCGACGATGCTAATAGCGCCGTCGGCAAGTCCGGCGATGGCTTCGCGCGCCGACAGCTTGGCGTGGAGATGGGTGACCGACACGCCGCCCGCGGCCTTCGGCAGCATGATCGCATCCGGCTTGCCTGGCACGATCGCATCGAGATCGTCATCGGTCAGGCCGGTGTCGAGCGCATTGACCCGAACGAACAGGCGAGGGCGAGACGTCTGCTTTGCCGCGTCCTGCAGGAACGCCAATGCCGTCGCGCGTGCTTCCGTCTTGCGATCGGCGGCGACGGAATCCTCAAGATCGACGATCAACGCATCCGCGCCGCTGGTCAGACCCTTGTCGAGCTTCTTCGGGCTATCGCCCGGAACGAAGAGGAGGGAGCGCATGAGTTTCTCTCTTGGTCATTCCGGGTTCGCCTGCTCGCAGCCGCAGCTACGCCACCGGCCGCTTCCGGATGAAGGCCTGCCGGCGGCACTCGGCGACCAGCTTGTTGTCCTGATTGAACGCGCGGTGATGAAGTTCGACGATGCCGGCGTTCGGCCGCGATTTCGATTCGCGCTTGCCGATGATCTCGGTCGACGAATGCAGCGTATCGTTCTCGAAAACCGGGTGCGGAAAGCGCGTGTCCTGCATCCCGAGATTGGCGATGGTGGTGCCGGTGGAAATGTCGCTGACCGACATGCCGATCATCAGGCCGAGCGTGAACAGCGAGTTCATCAGCGGCTGGCCCCATTCGGTCTCGGTCGCGCAGAAATGCCGGTCGATATGCAGCGGCTGCGGATTGAGCGTCATGTTGGAGAACAGCATGTTGTCCATCTGCGTGACGGTGCGGTAATAGCGATGCTCATAGACCCGGCCCACTTCGAAATCCTCGAAATACAATCCGCCGCGTGGGTGCCGCTTGGCCATGTCCGTCATTGCGTTCGCTCCTTGGGGGCCGCGGCAAAAAATACCGCGCGCCGCAGCCGTTAACATCCCGTTTACCATAATTCGACAATGTCGCTACATCTCGGGGAATCGGCACAACGATTGCCTGACACACAGAGCGATGGGATCATGGCGGTTGAAGCCACGCAGGCGACCGGAGCGGCAAGGACCAATGCCGCCACGGCGGCGATCCGGCAGGCCTCGCAGGTTACCGGCGCCAGGTTCAGCTATCTTCTGGCGACTGCAAAGGTCGAATCCAATCTCAATCCCTATGCTGCTGCGAAGACATCGTCCGCCGGTGGTCTGTTTCAGTTCATCGACCGTACCTGGCTCGGCACGTTAAAAGAGGCGGGACCGTATCTCGGCTATGATCGCTATTCCGACGCGATCACCCGCACCGATGACGGCCGCTATATCGTCACCGATCCGGCGATGCGCCGCGAGATCATGGCGCTGCGGCAAGATCCGACTGCCAATGCCTTGATGGCCGGCGTCTTCACCAACAGCAATACCAAGCATCTGACCAACAAGCTCGGTCGGGCGCCGACCGACAGTGAGCTTTACATCGCCCATTTCATGGGCGCGACCGGCGCGGCCCGGTTGATTGGCAATGCCGAGGCCAATCCGTCGGGCAATGCATCCGACGCTTTCCCGATCGCGGCGCGAGCCAACCGGTCGATCTTCTTTGACAAGAGCGGACGCGCCCGCAGCTTCGCCGAAGTCACACAGAATCTCACCGCGCGATACAACGTGGCGCGCAGCCGCACGCCCGGCATTGAGGCCGCCGAAGCAATGTCGGCAGCGCCTTCAACCGCCTTCACGCCCGAACCGCCGAACGCAGCACGCGCCTATCAAGTCGCTGACACGGCATCGCGCATTCCGGCATTGCGGACCAACCCGCAGGCGATGGCGCAATATATGACGCAAGGCGCGACACCAAAGCCGCTGCCCGGCGAATCCATGTTCCACAATCCGTATCGCGCGACACAGAGGCGCGAGGCGGTGTCGAACACCGTCGCCAATCTGTGGACCAACCAGTCTCGCACGAACCAGCAGGAAACCGCGCGTCAACTCGCGCTTCAGCTTGAAGGCAAAAGTGGACCGCAGGTCCAGGCACAGCCGCAATATCCGGTCCAGCAGCAACAGCGGACGCAGCCACAACACTCCGCTCAATCCCGGTATCAGCCGCAAACCGTCGCCGATGCGGGCGACGCGCGCAGTGCTCCCGGCAATGGCGCGCTCGGGCTGTTCCAGGACAGCACGCCGGATGTCCGCTCGCTGTTCACGCACGGCGTGCGCGGTTAACAATCCAGCAATAATCGCAAAGATTTATGGTGAACTCTTTGTTAAGGGGTATCTGCTAGCCTTCACGATAAGCCGACGGGAGTGTGTCGTCGTCTTGTAGTGTTGAGCCAGACATGATTGTCCGACAGTTCCTCTTTTGGTTGCGGAGTGCCCCCGCCGGCGAGCGCGCCGATGCGACTGCCGCCCTGGCTCGAGCCTACCTTTACTCCGATCTCTCCGATGACGATCTCGCCGCCGCCGAAGGCGCGATGACAATGCTGCTGGATGATCCGTCGCCGCTGGTGCGGGCGGCGATGGCGGAGGTTCTGGCGCCGAGTGAATATGCGCCGGCGTCGGTCATCTATGCCTTGAGTGCCGATCAGCCAGAAATTGCCGCCGTTGTTCTGGAACGTTCGCCATTGCTGATGGATGCCGATCTCGTCGATGCGGTGGCGACGCACGGCGTCGGCGTGCAGATCGCGATTGCCCGCAGAGCCTATGTGCCGCGTTCGGTTGCGGCAGCGATCGCCGAAGTTGGAGTTGCGGAGACGTGCCTCGAGCTTCTGGAAAATCCCGGCACCGATATTGCGCTGTTCTCGATCGATCGCATCGTCGAACGTTTCGGACACCTTGCGCCGATCCGCGAGTCGTTGTTGGCGCGAAGCGATTTGCCGGTTTCGGTCCGGCAGGCGCTGGTCGCCAAATTGTCCAACTCGCTGGCCGAATTCGTGGTCTCGCGCGAATGGCTGAACGAGGATCGGGCCCGCCGGATCACCAAGGAAGCCTGCGAAAAGGCGACAGTGGCGTTGGCGGCATCGACATCCGGCCATGAAGTGCGTCCGCTGATCCGTCATCTCCGTGAAAGCGGTCAACTGACCGCGGGACTGATCCTGCGCGCGCTGCTGTCCGGAAACATGAGGATGTTCGAGGAAGCGTTGGCCGACCTGTCCGGCATGAAGCTGTCGCGGGTGTCGGGTCTCATCCACGACAGGAGCGGCGCGGGTCTGCGCGCGGTCTATCAGAAGGCTGGATTGCCGTCTTCGGCCTATCTGGCTTTCCGCGAAGCGATCGCGACGTTGCAGGAGGATGGCTTTCTCGGCGATCCATCCGGTACGATGCGTCTGAAGCGCCGCATGATCGAACGCGTTCTCACCCGTTGCTCGGGGCTTGGGAACGACGATATCGAACCTCTATTGATGCTGTTGCGCCGCTTCGCTACCGAAGCCGCACGCGAGGAAGCGCGGCTGTTCTGCGAAGACCTCGTTGATGGCATGATGACTGGCTACGACGACGACGAGCGTTTCGCCGCCTGATCGGCCGTTAGCGCGCGCCGCGCCGCCGTTTCGCTGCTTTGATGCTGGTGACGTTTTCAGGCGGCGTCTCACTGCTCTTGCGCAGTGCGGTTCGCAGGTCCGTGAATTTGCCATGCTTGCGCAGGACGTCGCGCACCGCTTCGTCGATCAATTCCTGCAAAGTCGAAGAGCGGTCTTCCGCCAGGTCTTCGAGGGCCCGCAAATCCTCGTTGTGGAATGCGATCAGTTTGCGCGGCATTGGCTGGCCGTCAGTCCTGGGTGCGCGGATGCCGATCATGCAGGAACACCGCAAGCTGTTCGCGCAACGACTCGTCGCGTTCGGTGTGATGGCCGGCGACCACGGCGTCCTCGAACAGCCGTTGCTGAATGGTCTGCGGCAGTTCGCCCCATGACTTGATCACGGCCTGACCGAGCGCCAGAGCGTAGCGTGGATCTGCGTCCGCCATATCTTCACCCCTGATCGTCTGTCCCTGCGAACCGGGTTGCGTTCGCCGGTAACGCGGAGAAGGCCAGGGGAGTTCCAGAGATGCGACCTCAGCCGTTCCGATCTGGAACAAGCGAAGGCCCAAAGACGCCATCCAGATAGCCCGGCCGATGGCGATTTTCGCTGATCAGAAAATCCTGGACGACTTCGCTCAGCCGCATGGTGAGCGCCGTTGCGACATCCTCGATATCCGGCCGTGCGTATTCGCGTACGATCGCGCGCACCGCGTTCACATGTTGATCGATCAGCGCGAGGGGAATGCGATCGCGGGCCGGAGCGTGCTCCAACAGCATGCAAAGGCTCTCCGATACCGGAGCGACGAGCGGATAACCGAATGTCGCGGCGTCGCCGCGCAGGTCATGCGCGGCATGAAACAGCTCTGCGGTCGTGCTCTTGTTGAATCCGCGCTGCTTCACGGCGAGGCGCGCTGCGTCGATGCGATCGCATTCCTTGGCCATCCACTCGGTGAATTCGCTCGCCAGATTCTCCATCGCGGCTTCCGCGCGTGCGATCGGATCGTCGTCGGGCAGCGAGACCTTGGAGATCGCCTTGGCGAGTCTGTTCACCGGGCGGATGATTTCGTGATCGGCAAACGTGAGCACGGCAGCACGGTCATTATTGTCGCGCGTCATGGCCGGTCAGTCCATATTCGCTTTATCGTACAGGGAATGCTGCTGGATGATGTCGGCCATTTCGCCCTTGCGCCGTTCGGGGCCGGCATAATTCGAGGCCGCGCCACGGCGGCGATCCGGACCGAAATAGGTCTTGGTGCGAACGAATGGACGCGGATTGATCACGACATTGGCGATGCGCTCGTACAGCGCCTTCGCCGATAGCGGTTTCACCAGAAACTCGGTGACGCCGGCATCGCGTGCGGCCATCACGTGCCTCTTTTCCGAATGGCCGGTCAGCATGATGATGGGAACGAACGGGTTGGGGTTGGCGCCCGGCTGACGGATCATCCGCGTGAGTTGCAGTCCGTCGAAGATCGGCATCACCCAGTCGGTGATGACGATATCGGGCACATGCTGATTGAATGCTTCAAGTCCGGCCGCGCCGTCTTCCGCTTCGATCACCTCACGCGTCCCGAAACCGTGCAGCAAGGTCCGCACGATGCGTCGCATATGCGCATTGTCGTCGATGATGACGAAACGCAGACGATTGAAGTCGATGCGGGCCATAGCAAACGGAGAGCGGCGATATCGCCATTCAGGCCACGCTACGGTCGGCGCATTAACGAAGCCCTAACCATAAGGGGGGCGGCCGGAGCAGCTAATATCCGAACTGCTCGCGTAGAATCCGTTCGTCGAGACTGTGGCCCGGGTCGAACAGCATATGCATGGAGATGGTGTGCTCCATGGCGATTTCGACGCTGACGACGTCACGCATCTCCGCGTGGTCGGCGACCGCGGCGACGGGACGCTTGACC
Organism: Pseudomonadota bacterium; assembly: GCA_023423415.1. GTDB lineage: Bacteria > Pseudomonadota > Alphaproteobacteria > Rhizobiales > Xanthobacteraceae > Pseudorhodoplanes. The sequence continues at coordinate 14,311 of JAFAFP010000004.1, forward strand.
GGATCGAGCACTTCGACGGTGACGCGCGCCGTGTCGGGGAGCAGCGCGCCGTGCCAGCGCCGCGGACGAAACGGACTGATCGGCGTCAGGGCTAGGAGCGGCGCCTTGATCGGAATGATCGGGCCCTGCACCGACAGGTTGTAGGCTGTCGAACCGGCGGGTGTTGCCACCATCACGCCATCGGCCACCAGCTCTGGCAGCCGTTCCTTGCCGTCCACGAGAATCCGCAGGCGCGCCGCCTGATGGGTTTGCCGGAAGGCCGAGACTTCGTTGATCGCGTAATGCTCGATCGTTGCGCCGCTGTTGTCGCGGGCTGCCATGACAAGCGGGTGGATCACTGTCGGTTCGGCCGCATTGATGCGTTCCGGAAGGCCATCCAGCTGAAACTCGTTCATCAGGAAGCCGACAGTGCCGCGATGCATGCCATAAACCGGCTTGCCGGTGCGCATCAGGCCGCGCAGCGTCTGCAGCATCAGGCCGTCGCCGCCGAGCGCCACCACCACATCCGCGTCAAGCGGATCGCAATTGCCATAGCGGTTGACCAGATGCGCGTGCGCCTCGACCGCTTCCGGACTTTGGCTCGCCACAAAGGCGATCTTTTCGTATCGACGGACCGGGCTCATCGAGCGCCCTCGCGCTTTTCGTGGTGTTTGCTATAACCGCCGCGCCCGGCCAGTTCGGAGTTGACGAAAGGATAGAAAATGGAACGCGTGGTGCTCGTCTATACGACTTATCCTTCGCTTGTCGAGGCGGAGAAGGCAGGGCGCGCCGTGGTCGAGGAACGGCTGGCGGCCTGCATCAACATCCTGCCCGGCATGGTGTCGCATTACTGGTGGGAGGGCAAAATCGAGCGCGGCCAGGAGGTCGTGATGTTCGTGAAGACCCGCGCCTCGTTTTCCGATCGCGTGCGCAAGGCGCTGAAGGCGTCGCATCCGAACAAGACGCCGGCGATCATGGTCATCCCGACAGAGATGGTCGAGGACACCTATCTGCGCTGGATCATGCAGGAGACCGACCGCAACGTCTTGGCGTGAGCATTCATTGACTTTGTCATTCCGGGGCGCAGGCGTAAGTCTGCGAAGCCGGAATGACAATTACATTGCATCGTTTTTCGCGGGAATGAGCGTGAGAGCCGTAGGGTGGGTTAGCGCAGCGTAACCCACCATTTCAGTCGGTGGGTTACGCCATCGTGCCACACTTCGCGCGGGCTCGATGGGTAACCCACCCTACGGCAGTTCGATCAATATGTGCCACTTCCGTTCAGCGCTGCCAGCAACGACTTGTAATCCTCGCAGCCTTCGCCGCAGATCGCCTTGATCGTGTCGAGATGGTCCTCGGCCTTCAGACGGTTGCCCTGTTCGAGATGCCACATCCCGTAATACTGCCAGGTGCGGGTGTGCTTCGGATCGGCGGCGAGCGCTTTCTCGTACCAGAGTTTCGCATCGTCGACACGCCCGAGCTTGCGGCTGGAGAAGCCAACCAGGTTGGCGACATCGGGATGATCGTCGTAGCCAAGCGCACGCAGGATCGTGATGCCGCCGGCATAATCCTTCTCTTTGTAGATCAGTTCGTAGGCCTGTTTGTAACCGTCACGGAATTCCTGCTCGGATTTCTTGCCGGGGGCAGATTTGGATCCTGCCGGCTTCGAATCCTGAGCCTTACTGCTGCCTGGGTTGGTTCCCGATTTGGCGTCTGGCTTCTTGTCAGACTTTGGATTCCCAGATCGTGTATCCGCAGGCTTTGACGGTTCGTCGATGGAAGCGGCGGAGGCCCAGCCGGAAACGTGGATGGACAACGCAACAGCGAAAAATGTTGCAACAGCACTTATTTCGAGACGTCGAATCAAAGGGGTCATGACTGGATGCTCGCGTTGGATGATGGAGTGTCAGCGCAGCGTCGTCCCCGCCAATCGTCGCGCCGCGCCCGGCGCAACGCTCAGCTTTCCAAACATAAACAATCGTTGTGTCATGATTTGTCCGGCCGAGGCCTGTCCCCACCTCAAAACGACGTGATCGCTTGACTCTCCGAGCGGTGGGACGGACATTGCCGCAACGCACTGGTTCTCCGGTTAGCGCCGGAGAGGCAAGAGGGAACACGGAACGGCCACTCTGGCCGAAGCCGTGGCTGCCCCCGCAACTGTGAGCGGCGAGCCTGTCGTCCAACATTGGCCACTGGGAAACCGGGAAGGCCGGACGGCAAGCCACGACCCGCAAGCCAGGAGACCTGCCAGCGCAGTCACCCAACCGGTGGGCGGGGCGTCCATACGGAGCGGTTGTTCGCAGCGGTGACGCTTGAGAGCCGATGCGAAGGCCGTGCGAGAGACTGTTCTCCAACGACTTCCAAAAGGCGCGAGCGGTGCTGGCCGGTGGTGATGGCGATTTGCCGTACCTGATGGCGTTGCGTGTTCGCGTGTCCTTTGCATCGGGTTTGTTCACCGAATGCTTCGGCTGGGGGCCGGAGAGCGAAGGACTTTGAGTGATGGGGGCAAGACGAAGAAGACAATGGGCGAGCGCCATGGCATCCGCCGCGTTCGTGACATTGGCGGTCAACAGCGAGGCGGTGGCGCAAGTTCCTCTGCCGGAAATCAGCGTGACCGACACACGCCTGACCGGCGTCAGCAGGGTCGACGGCATCGCCACCGGCGGTGGCGGAATTACAGGGGCATCGACATCGGTCATCTCGCGTGAGGATATCGAGCGCTCGCCGCAACTGTCGATCGCCGACATCCTGAGCCGCGAAGCGGGAATTCAGACAACCAGTCTCTATGGTGGCGTTAACGGCGCCGGAACCACCGTCGATCTGCGCGGCTTTGGCATTACCGGTGCCTCCAATACGCTCATCCTTATCGATGGGCGGCGGCTGAACGACTGGGACCTGCAGGGGTTCGACCTTAGCACCATTGCGCGCGAGAGCATCGAGCGGATCGAAATTACCCGTGGTAACAGCGCGGGCGTGCTGTATGGCGACGGCGCCGTAGGCGGCGTCATCAACATCGTCACTCGCAAGGGCACGAACCGACCGTCTTCGTTCCGTGCCGATGCTGCGGCGGGCTCGTTCGGTTATCGCGAGGGCAACATCTACGGCTCGACATCGACGGGACCGTTCTCCGCCTTTGTCGGCGGCACGGCGATCCGCTCGGATGGCTACCGCGACAATAACGCGCTGCATCAGAAGTCGGCGGTGGGTAACTTCCGCTACAATGTCGACCAGGGCAGCGTCTATTTCGATATCGGCGCCGACGATCAAAACCTTCGTCTGCCCGGTCCGCGCAACTATAACGGGATCACCAACCAGCTCATCACCAATCCACGCGGCACCAACACGCCCTACGACTACGCGGACAAGCAGGGGCTGCGGTTGACCGGCGGCTTCACGCGCCTCCTGTCGCCGGGTCTCGAGCTCATCGTCGATGGCGGATTGCGGCGGAAGGATCAGCAATCTGCGTTCTTCTCTCCGTTCTCCGAGGCTTATGGCGATACGTCACTCTCGACCTATTCGGTGACACCGCGCCTGAAGCTCGATCAGGTCTGGTGGGGCATGCCGGTGCGCGGCCTTGGCGGCATCGATTTCTATCGCACCGACTATGAATCGGATCGCAGCATGTTCAAGGGGCTGGCGCCGATCCATCGTTACAGCGGTAACCTCGATACGCTGGCGGCCTACTGGCAACAAACCTTCACCGTCTGGCCAACGACGGATGTGTCATTCGGCGGCCGCATCCAGCGCAATTCGCTAAGCGCGCGGGACGTCTATGATCGGAACGCGCCGCAACCGATCTTTGTCAATCCGCAAGGCCTGCCGCTCGACAACAACGAAACCAACCACGCCTACCACCTCGGCATCGAGCACCGGTTGACTGAAAATGTCGCATTGTTCGGCCGGATGGCGCAGAGCTTCCGCGTTCCGAATATCGACGAGCGGATCGGGGCGGTGCCGGTGATGAGAGTCACAGATTTCGATCTGCAGACCCAGAAGTCGCACGACTTTGAAGGCGGCGTGCGGCTGCGCTTTGGAACGTTCGAAGTGCAGTCCAGCGTCTATGAAATGCAGCTTACTAACGAACTGCATTTCAACCCTGTCACCTTCCAGAACGAGAATCTCGATCCGACTCGCCGGCGTGGCTGGGAAACGATCGCCTCGTGGCGGGTGAACGACGATCTGAGGTTTCGCAGCAGCCTCACCTATACCGATGCAAGGTTCCGGGAAGGGCCGTTTGCCGGCAATGTCGTGCCTCTGGTGTCCAAATGGTCGGGCTCGGCTGGCGTGTCGTGGAACATTATCGACAAGCGCCTGGTCCTCGATGCCGATGTCCGGCATTTCACCAACCGCTTTCTCGACGGCAACGAGATCAATGCGAACGCTCTGTTCATGATTCCGGCGCGGACAATGGTGGATGTGCGGCTGGGCGGTGAGCTCGATCAGTTCTTCTGGTCGGTGTCGGTTCAGAATCTCCTGAACGAGAAGAGCTACGACTACGCGCTGGACACCAGCTTTCCCGGTTTCCCGTTCGTGTCGTTCTATCCGCAACCGGGCCGGACGTTCCTGCTGCGCGCCGGTATGAAGTGGTGACGACGTAGCTATTGCAAAAACAAAAGGGCCGCTTCGCAGCGGCCCTTTTCACGTCTAATGATGTCCGCGATTGTCACTCGATCAAGGCCGCGGCGCCCACATCGCCGGCACCATGTCATATCCCTTGGCAGTCTTTACGACGTATCCCGAGGCCGGGAACGGCCAGTGATAGCCGTGCGCGCGCATCTTGTCGGCGGCGGCGCGGTCCAGCATCGCCTTGCGGGTGGTCACCGCCTGGTTGCCGTCCATGTCGAAGGCCGGTTGCCATTCCGGATTGCGCAGGAACAGGAATGGATTGTTGGTGACGTCGGCCAGATACAGCATCGACTGATTGCCCGATGCGATCGAATAGGCGGTGTGGCCCGGTGTGTGACCCGGCGCAGCGATGCTGGTGATGCCGGTCTCAACCTCCTTGCCGGAATCGAAGCGCTGCACTTTTCCGGCAATGTCGCCGAAGATGCGGCGCGCATTCTTGAACGAGCCCTGCGCCGCTTCCGGCGCCTTGCTCATGTTGCTGTCGTCCATCCAGAACGCCCATTCCGGCGCCGGCACGTTGATCGACGCATTCGGGAAGAACAGGGCGTTGTCCTTGGTTTTGATGCCGTTGATATGGTCGGGATGGAAGTGCGAGATATAGACCGCATCCACCGCTTTCGGATCGATGCCGGCAGCGGCCAGATTGGCGGCATAGGTGCCCGATTGCGGCGCCATCGCGCCGAGCTGACCGCCGGTGCCGGTATCCAGCGCGATCAGCTTCGATCCGGTATTGACGATCAGCGTCGTGAACGGAATGGGGATCACGTCGGTCGGCAGGAACGCCTCGGACAGCGCCTTCTGCACATCGCCGACCTCGGCATTGCGAACGAAGCCGGGATTGAGCTTCAGGAACCAGGTGCCGTCATTGACCGCGGTCACCTCGTAGTCACCGACCTTGAAGCGGTAGAAACCGGGCCCTTGCTGGCCGCTTTGCGGCGCTGCAGCGGACGCGGTTCTCGGCAACGTCATGCCGGCCGCGGCGAGGGCGGTGCCGGCAAGAAGGTTACGGCGGGACAATTCGAGCATGCTGATATCTCCCCTTGGATCGATTTTGCGGTGCGCAATTGAAAACTGACAAAGCAGGCTGACCGCGCCAACACCGGTGCGCCCAACTCTATTCCAGCGCATGCCGTGCGTCACGCCGTGCACGAGACCCGTGACGTTTGCATGAAATGGCCGCGGGGAAGCGGCCAATTCATGTCGGTTCTGATCCGTCTTCTTACAGCGTCGGTTGCCACGTAATCGGCACAAGATCGTAGCCGCTCGCGGTCTTGACGATGTAGCCCGAGCCGGGGAAGGACCAGTGATAGCCGTGCGTTCGCAGCTTGTCCGAGGATGCGCGATCGAGCATGGCCTTGCGGGTGGCGACGGCCTGGTTGCCGTCCATATCCACGATCGGCTGCAGCTCCGGATGGCGCACAAACACCGCTGCATTGAAGGCGACATCGCCGAGGAACAGCAGCGACTGATTACCGGAGCTGATGGCGTAAGCGGTATGGCCCGGCGTGTGACCCGGCGCGGCAATGCTGGTAATGCCGCTTTCAACTTCCTTGCCGGATTGGAAACGCTGCACGGTCTTTGCGATGTCGCCGAAGATACGGCGGGCATTCTTGAACGACGGCTCCGCGACATCCGCAGCCTTGGCCATGTTCGCGTCATTCATCCAGAACGCCCACTCGGCTTCCGGAACGTTGATGGATGCATTCGGAAACACCAGGGCGTTGTCCTTGGTCTTGATGCCGTTGATGTGGTCGGGATGGAAATGCGAGATGTAGATCGCATCGACGTCAGCCGGATCGATATCGGCCGCATCGAGATTGCGGAGGAAAGTACCTGATTGCGGGGCCAGCGTACCAAATTGCCCTCCAGTCCCGACATCGAAGGCGATCAGTCTTGGTCCGGTGTTCACCATCAGCATCGTGAAGGGAATGGGCATCACGTCAGGTGGAAGAAAGGCATCGGTCAGAGCTTTTTGCGCATTTGGAATATCGGTGTTGCGCATGAACGAGCCGAGTTTCCGGAACCAGGTGCCGTCATTGACGGCGGTCACTTCAAAGTCACCGATCCTGAAACGATAAAAACCCGGTTCCTGTCGCCCCGATTGCGGTGCGGCGGCCAGCGCCAGATCCGGGCGCAGCGGTGTGATCAAACCCATGCTGGCGAGCGCCGCGCCCGCAAGCCATTGGCGACGTGAGAGTTCGTTCATGACGATGATCCCTTGAAAATTTTGAGGAACCGGTGGGCGGGTATTGGGGCATGCTCATTGGGCCGCCGATCGCTTCGACACCGGTCGCGCACTTCAACGCGGCAGTTTGCAGGAACGGGCACGGGCGCACGAAGACGTGATGTTCAACTACCCCTTGTGACAACCGGCAGACGCCCGCTAGGCTCCCCCCACAAGATTGCCGCAATGACGGCAGCGACAAGGGGAGGGTGGGTATGCGGTTCAAGGCGCGTATTGTGTCGCGATGCGTTGCGCAATTTTCTCTTTGCGCGACGCTGCTTCTGGTCACGGGATGGGGCAACGCCGCCGGGGCGCAATCTTATCCCTCCCGTCCCATCACGTTGATGGTTCCGTTCCCCGCCGGCAGCACGACCGACCTCGTCGGACGTATTCTTGCCGAGGAGTTGTCCAAGGCCGTCGCGCAAACGGTGCTGATCGACAATCGCGGCGGTGCGGGCGGTGGCGTCGGTTCGGAGGCGGTCGCGCGGTCTGCGCCGGACGGTTACACCTTGCTGATGGGAACGATCGGCACGCATTCGATCAATCCTGCCGTCTATGCGAAGATCAACTACGATCCGATCAATGACTTTTCACCGGTGATCCAGTTCGGCACCGCGCCGAATGTTCTGGTCGTTCATCCCGATCTGCCGATCAAGAACGTCAAGGATCTGATCGCCTATATCGCCGCCAATCAGGGCAAAGTGAATTACGGCTCGTCCGGCAATGGCACATCCAATCATTTGTCGGGTGCGATGTTCGTCGCCCGCAATGGATTGAAGGCGACGCATGTGCCGTATCGCGGCGGCGCGCAGGCGATCACCGATCTGTTGCGCGGCGAAATCCAGTTCATGTTCTATCACTATTTGCCGCTGCTCGGTCACATCAAGGAGGGCAAGCTGCGCGCGATCGCGATCACCAGCGCGAAGCGCATCGATGCGCTACCGGACGTGCCGGTGATGAAAGAAGCGGGCATGGACGATTTCGAAGTGTCGGCCTGGTTCGGCGTCTGGGCGCCGGCGAAGACGCCGAAGGACGTGGTGACCAAGCTCAATCAAACGATCCTGAAAATCATCAAGACGCCTGAAGTTCAGAAAAATCTGAATACGCAGGGGATCGATCCGGTCGCCGGCTCGCCGGAGGATTTGCTCAACCTGAACAAGGCCGAGCTTGCGCGCTGGTCCAAGGCGGTCGAGCAGGCCGGCGCGAAGTTGTCGAACTAGAGCGTTGTCGAACGAAGTGGGCATCGGTTCGTGTGAAGAAAACGCGTCAGGACAAAAGGCTGGAGCCCCGGCTTTGGTTCTATAAAGCCGGAAAGGCTCTCGCCGCAGGCCAACCATCTGTTGTCGCAGTGCGGCCCGTCGAAACCGCGCTGTTCCATGACTGCGCGCGCGACTTAAAGCAACCGAGGACACGACAGAACAACCAACAATAATCATTAGGGAGAGACCAAGTGACCGTAAGCCGGACTCTTTTGACCGCTCTTCTCGTGATGATGTTTGGCGCAGCAGCGAGCGCACGACCGGCCGCTGCACAACAATGGCCGACCAAACCCGTAACAGTGATTGTGCCGTTTGCAGCGGGCGGCAATGTGGATGCGGCGGCGCGTTTATTTTCGGAGCGTCTGTCGCAGCGGCTTGGCCAGCAATTCGTGATCGAGAACAAGAGTGGTGCCGGCGGCAGTATCGGCATTGCCGCGATGGCGAATTCCAAGCCGGATGGCTACACACTCGCGGTGGTGTCTGCCGGAACGCTGTTCATCCTGCCGCACATCTACAAGAACAAGCTCGGTTACAACGGGCTGAAGGACATCCTTCCGATAGCGATGGTCGCTTACCAGCCGAACATGGTGATTGTCGACCCGAAGGTGCCAGCCAAGACCGTTCCGGAATTCCTGGCCTATCTGAAGAACAATCCCGACAAGCTCAGTTATGGCTCCTCCGGCATCGGTACGTCGCAGCACCTGTGCATGGAGCTGATTGTGCAGCATACCGGCGCCAAGATCGCGCATGTGCCTTATCGTGCTTCGAATCAAATTATCCAGGACCTGATCGGCGGTCAGATCCAGATGACCTGCGATCAATTCTCCACGGCCTATCCGCAGGTGCAGGGCGGCAAGGCGCGCGCCATCGGCGTGTCGTCGCTCGAACGCTATCCTGTCGATCCGTCGATCCCGGCTCTGGCCGAGACCGTGCCGGGGCTGGAAGTGACGTGGACTGCGGTCTTCGTTGCGCCCAGCAAGGTGCCGCCGGAGATCGCCAACAAACTCGCCGCCGAGTTGCGCGAGATCGCAAAAGACCCGGCGATGATCGAGAAGCTGAAGGGCCTCGGCGTAACGCCGATGAGCGTCACCGGCTCCGACTTGCAGAAGATGATCGCGAGCGACTACGAGAAGTGGAAACCGATCGTCGAGCGCGCGAATATTCCTCAACCCTGATGTCGCGAAGACGACCCAGCCATACGGATCGATCAGCGCGGCAAAGCTGGCCGTTGTTCCCGCCGAACGATCTGCACAATAGCCGGGCGAACGGTCTCACCGGGATACGGAGTGGGAGCCGTTCGAGTTTTTCGTATGCTCTCATGCCGCACGTCCGATGGCGAGGTTTCCTTTACGGCCTATGCGATGCACTCTACAGTCGCCTGACAAAAAGGATAACCTGGGAGGCCACCATATGAAGATGAAGATGCTCACCACGCTTTCTGTGTGCGCGATGATGGGCGCGCCGTTTGCGGCGCATGGAGAGGCAAGTTTTCCCTCCCGGCCGCTGACGCTGGTGGTGACGCAAGCGGCGGGCGGTGGCATGGATGGCGCCGCGCGCATGCTCGGCAAAAAGTTGTCCACCACATTGGGACAGCCGGTGGTGATCGAGAACAGGGTCGGCGCTGCGGAGAATATCGGGATCAACACCGTCGCAAAGGCAGCGCCGGATGGCTACACGCTGTTGTTTTGTAGCAATAGCATCACAATCAATCCGACATTGTACAAGAGTCTGCCCTACGACGCGAAGAAGGAGTTGCGGCCGATCGGCAAGATCGCATCGGTACCGCTTCTAATGGTCGCGGCGGCGTCCGAGCCCTATGGCGATCTCGCCCAACTCATCAAGTATGCCAAGGCCAATCCCGGCAAGTTGTCCTATGGTTCACCAGGCACGGGTCTCGCGCATCATTTGGCGATGGAGCTGGTCAAGAGCACGGCCGGGGTCAACATTCAGCATGTCCCGTATAAGGGAGCAGCGCCCGGGTTGAACGATCTTCTCGCCGGAACCATACCGATATTGGTGGCGTCGATGCCGCCGGTCGAACCCCATATCAAGGCGGGCAAACTGCGCGCTCTCGCCATCACCGGCAAGGCACGGTTGCCGCAGTTCAGCGAAGTGCCGACTGTGAACGAAGCGATTCCCGGAATTGAGGTCGAAGCCTGGATGGCCATCTTCGCCCCCGCCGCGACACCGCAGGCGATCCAGACCAAGCTGGCAGATGCACTCAAGGCCGCATTGAGCGATCAGGAGGTCGTCGCTCAACTCAGTCGTATGGGGATGATCGCGTCGTGGTTGTCGCCATCCGATATGGCGGCCTCGATGGCGCGAGAAGAAGTGCACTGGGCCACAGCCATCAAGGAAGCGGGCATCAACCCGGAATAGGGCGAACACCCGCTCAGCATCCGATAAAGCGAATGCTGGCCAAATCAGTTGCAGCGCCCCGGCTGCTGACTATTGGCCAGCAAACGCCGGCAGTCCTGGTATTTTCATGATGGCGGGTGGATTCCATTTTCCGGTCAACGCGTCGGCCTTCGGCGCGTAGGCGGCAAGGCGCGTGCGATCGCGGTGTCGTCGCTCGAACGTTATCAGGTCGATCCATCAATCCCGGCGCTGGCCGAGACCGTGCCGGGTCTGGAGGTGACATGGACTGCGGTCTTCGTTGCCCGGAAAGGCGTCCGATTTTATGCAGAGTGGATATCTGAGACGCATCGCGATGCGCGGCTGTCGATCCAGCCATCGTTGAAACGCGCGTATCGGCTACCCGAGGATAGCGCACAGTATATCGCGGTCCGCGCTTCGACGGGTACGCTCGCTCCGCCGAACAGAACCATCGAGCGAGCAAGACTTCAAGCTTGGCTGAACTTTCTCTCTAACGAGATGCACAAGGGAGGTCTCGGCCCATTATTTTACACGGCACTAGACGAGCGAGTGAAGGATATTTTCCGCGAGCGGTTGAGGGCACGCTTCGCCTTTTGCCGACCAGCTAGCAAATCATACTGCTTAATTTGTTATGGCAGCCGGTCCGATTGGTACTCTCGGTCGCTCGGCACCGATCACGACAGGTGAAAGCGTCGCTGGCCGCCGGGTTACAACCATTTTCGCATCTACTGAACTCCGAACTTACTCCATTCAGACAGAGAGCTAGCCCGTTGGCTTTAGTCGCCTCGCACCGCCGTCGCTGCTCTTCTCTTTCTCTTCGGCCCCTTTCTGCATCGGTCTCAGCCAACCGAATAGTATTGTAAGATTTGGTTCTTTCGCTTGGGCGCGACTGGGATAATGACTGTCCGTGCATTAAAAGGAACAAGCTAACGACTGATAGCGCCAGTATGGTACGTTTCGACATGATTTCCTCCACGATCGGAGAGTCGGCAATATCGCGTACAACGTAGCGCCATCAACTTATCGTGGAAGCTACCAAAGGCATATTGTCTTTTTTGTCACAACTCGTCGCACCATCCTCCGATTGCGGCCGCGCGCTGCTCTTACTGGCTCGCCAAGGCCGGAAGTCCGGGCACCTTTGTGATGGCGGGTGGATTCCATTTTCCGGTCAACGCGTCTGCCTTCGGCGCGTAGAGCCGCATGGTGAGATTGAACGGGCCCTTGGGAGCAGGGAGCCAGTTGGCCTCCTTGTCCTTGCCCGGATTCTCGTTCTGGAAATAGAGATCGAGAGAGCCGTCGGAATTGTATTTGAACGGCATCCACGAACTGACCGCGAATTTGTTCAAGGCGTTTGGCACCTGGAAGCCTTCGTTGTCGTAAAGGGTGATCGACCAGAACGCATGGACCGGCGGGGTCGCGCCACTCTCGAAGTGGATCACGTATCTGTTCGCGCCGTTCAGCGGTTGTCCGTTCTCGTCGCCGAGATTGAGCGGATAGATCGCATCATCGGGCAGGTTTGCGCCAAGGCCAAGCTGCGCGACGATGGCGCGCTTGAGGTAGTAGTTTCCATAGACGCCCATCGTATCGGTATTCATCGACCAATGATTGGCAACGCGTGCGAGCGTCGGAATCTTCCATTCCATGAGACGCTGTGCCGTCGCCGGCGCGCTTTCGAGAGCGGTCCGCACGGTCGGCGGAGCTTTCTCAAGATCGAAGCTTTTGCCGGCTTCGAACCCGATCCGCTTCATCCGCGCAATGATCGGCTCGTCGGTGATGTGCGGCGGAATCACTTTCAGCAGTTCGGACGCATAGGCGAAGTATTTCGCCGCCGGCATCGTATCGACCTGAATCTTCGGCGGGGTCTTCATGTCGATGCTGGAGTCGATCTTCGCTTCGACAGGTTTCGCTGCCTTGCCGAAATCCGAAAGCGGGGTGATCTTCAAGCCGGCCTGAATCTTGTTCACGGCGTCATAGTCCGAAGGACCATCGGTCTTGGTGCGGCCGATGATCCAGACATAAGGAGTGGGCGCATCGATGCGCTGCGTCTCTTTGGGCAGCTTGAGTTCTTCGACGAAGCGATCGCGCAAGTCTGGACGCCAGCCGGGCGGGGTCACCAGAAAATGACCTTCCTTGGTCCCGGTGGTGCGCCAGCCGGGTGACGCGAACACGTCCGACCACATGTCGAGCATCGGCAGCAGGTAGTAGCGTCCCCCGGTATCAGGGACCGAAACCACCATCGGCTCTTTCGTCATGTCCAGATAGGCGCTGGAATAAAGCGTGTCGAAGTTTGGACGCACGACGCCTTTGTCATCGGCCGCAGGATAAGTTGGAACGTTATTGAACATATTCATCGGACCACGGCCGGGCACTTTGCCGGGCTCGTGATTGCTGAACTGCTTGCGCGTCACGTCCATCGTGATGAGGGGATAGAAATAGACATAGGCATCGACGCCGATGGCGCGCGCTTCCTCCTCGGTGACAGTCGGAGTTTGAGCCGCCGCTATCGGCATCAGCGCAGGAATGGCGAGCAAATTCAAGGCGAGCGCAACGGTCGTCTGTTTCATGTGGCCTCCCTTTCATTGCAATTCGCAAAAAAATTGAATGAGACGTCGCGCCACCATCCGGTGGTCTAAGTCTGAAACGAAGGCGCGGAGCCGACTACGAAACTTCGGTCACGGCAAATCACACTTTCGGCAGGGGGCAAGCATTCCGTATCCGGCGCTTTGCTCCGGGAGCGCAATGGGCTAGGACCGGCGCCTCTGGAGGCGCGATGAAGTTTCTGTTTTTCCGAGAAGTTCTGTTGGCCGGAACATGCGCATTGGTCACGGTCAGTGCGGCGCAGGCACAGCAGCTCGAGGCCGGGTACTGGCGGGTGATGACCACGCAACTGGCTAAGGGGCCGGCGGCATCGCCGCCGGAGATCAAGATGCGGTGCCTGACCCCGGCCGAGGCCGCCGATCCCGTCAAGACCTTCAGCCCGGCCGTTTCGACCGTCAATTCGATATGCGAGCCGACGGAGCACAGCCTTGAGAACAATTATCTGAAATGGCGGCTGCAATGCCGCGGCCAGATCGACATGGATGTGGCGGGGCAGTTCATCTTCGAAAGTCCGACGCGCTACACGGCAATGGTTATGACCAAGGCGACGATCGGCCACGGGGTCGTACACACCAGTATGTCAACGATCGACGGCGAGCGGGTCGGCGCCTGTCCGTGATGGCGGGTTACTCGGGCAGCAGACTGCGGCTGCGCGGATAGAGATGATCGGTCGCCACCGTCGCCATGATCAGGATCGGCGTCGCCAGGAACGCGCCGATCGGTCCCCAGAGCCAGGCCCAGAACGCGAGCGATAGAAACACCGCGAGGGGATGCAGGAGAAGCTGTCTTCCGATGATGTTCGGAACGAGGAAGTGACCTTCTATGAACGTGAACGTCATGAAGAAGAGCGGCGCGATCAGGGCCGGCAACAGCGTGTCGAAGGTCAATAGTCCGATCACGAACAGGATCGCGTGCATGATGCCGGGGCCGACATACGGGATGTAGTTGAGGATGAACGCCAGCGCGCCCCACAAGAGCGGCGCAGGAAATCCGAGCGCCCAGGTCACCGCCGTTGCAACCAAGCCAACACACGCATTGATGATCGTCACCGTAATCAGATAGCCGCTCAAACTTCGTTCTATGTCATTGACGATCTTCAAGGATCTGAGCCGGCCGTCACGCGTGCTGAATAGGTTGACGACATAGCGCCGCATCGCTGCGCGGCCGACGACAAAGAAGAACAAAGTCGCGAAGAACAAGACGAACTGCAGAATGGCAGGCGTCACCGTGCCGAGCACGCTGCCGATCGTTTCGGTCGGTTGGCTGACATCGACAGTCAAGCCGCTCGCGCCCATGATCTCGGCTTGCAACTCCTTGATCGCGGCGAGAGGCCGATCCATGAAACGGAACTTGTCCTTGATTGTGGTGCCGATTTCGGATGACCGCGCGATCAAGTCTGACGCGGGCTCGGATACAAGAATGACCGCAAAATAAAGCGCGGTTGCGATGAGTGTGACGATCGCCAGCGCCGGTATCCAGGCGGGAAGTCCATGCTTGGTCGCATAACCCGCGAGCGGTCCGAGCGTCAGGGACACAATCAACGCGCCAAGAACCGGCATCAGCAACGGACGCGCGACATAGAGAAACGCGCCGAACATGATCACCGCCATCACAATGGTCGCGATCTGCGCCATGACCCGCCAAAAGGCGGCCGTATCCTCAAACGGAAAGGGGTCATGAGCCCCAATGCGGATATTGCGCCCGGCGAAGGTCCAGTTTGAGCCAGACCGGGATGACGAAGCGGTGGTGGCTGCAGCCCGCGTATTGCTGTCGGCCTCTTGTGTCATTTGAACTTCCGGCCGGATATCCGGCAAGGGCTGCAGGCGCGAATTCCGCACGACATTCATCTCTCCAGAGTCGCGAACATGGCGGCCCGTTTCGAGACAATCCGTTAGCCATAACGAAGTTCCATTTTGCGCTGTAGCCTGTCCCGCAGCCGGAACCTGTCCCGCATTGGCACGTTTTTGACGGCACCGGGCTTGCTAACACTTCCGTAACCATAAGCTCCGCCGGAGCAGATTGCGGTCGGAGATGCGGAGGCAGGGATGATTGCGAAGCTAGTGATTGCGTATGCCTTAGCCGCTTTGGCCGTGCCGATGATGTCCGGATCCGCGTTTGCTCAGCGCGTGACTGATACCATTGTCGGAAGCTGTGTTTTCTCCGGCGGACTGGGGCATTGCGTGCAGCAATATCGGTATGGCGATGCCGGCAATAACGGCATTCAATCGATGCAGGGGCTGAGCGCTGAAGACCTCGCGGAAAGCCGTGAGCGCGAACGAAAGTGGGTCGAGCGCTGCAGGCCGGTCGTACGCCAGGACGCCTACGGCGTCGGCCGCTACGTCTATGCCGCGCGCGGCTGCGAGTTCGGTCGCATGGAAGATTGAGCTTGCCGCGTTAGGCGGTAAACTTGGTTCATGTTCAATGGTACTGACTGGAACGCGCTGTCATCAGCGGCGCGACCAGCAATGCAATCAAGGCAAGTCCCACCAGCATCAATGTTGCCATTGGCACACCCCGCGTGACTCAATGAGCTCCCAACGCGTGAGGATGGTGCGCCCGGATTGCTAATGCGCGCTGAAGGAAGACGGTTAACGGTGCGATTGTCCGCTAGCGGGTGGAGCGCGGATGTGTCGTATTACATCTTTGTAATGAAGCTTGCCGAAATGCGCCTGCGCCCTATCTGACTTGCAGACGGATGGGTTTTGACGCCCCTGAGCCTGTCCGTTCGAGCCCGGCCTCCGCGCCGGGCTTTTTAATTTGTACGAGGATGGCTTTTTTGGCTGCCAAAGGGCGGGGTATTTGGTGCCGGCTGAGGGGATTGAACCCCCGACCTTCGGTTTACAAAACCGCTGCTCTACCGCTGAGCTAAGCCGGCACGGCGGGCAGAGCTAACAGCGCGGATGCATATTCGCAAGCGGCTTACCACAGGATGTGGATGAGACTTGTCCGGCCCTCAGCCCCGGCGGGCTTTCGGGGCAGGGTGATTTATTGCAACCTGTAATAGCCAGTCGACCGTCTTCAGGATCGTCACGCGTGATGCCCAGGTCGTGTGAGCCCATTGCACCGTGAGGAGACTGTTGGCCTTCTCCAGTAAGGCGTTCTGGCCTGCGCCGATGGCGCGCGCCTGCTGGATTGTCACGACATGGGCCTGGCGCTGGCGGTCAATCGCATCCGGACGAATGATGGAAACAGGTCGCCGGCTCGCGCCGCTCTTTCCTTTGACTGGCATCGGATCCCTTGTCTTGGCTCTTGGATGGCCGGTACGGTGGGACGGTAGTGAGGGAGCGCAAACGAGCCGAATAAAAAACCGGATGCCGCTCATTAAATCCGCGTAAATGCCGATAGGCGACGAAAGTCTATGCCGTTGCGTCCGCCGGCAAGGCCAGCCGGTAGCCGACGCCAAGCTCTGTCAAGAGAATGCGCGGCTTCGTCGGATCGGTTTCGATCTTCTGCCGCAGTTTACGGACGAAGATGCGCAAGTAATGCGTGTCGTGAACGTGCCACTGGCCCCAAACCTCGGTCAGCAGGCTTTGGTGCGTGACGACCTTTCCCGCATTCTGAGCGAGAATCTGCAACAGCCGATATTCCTTCGGGGTCAGCACCAGACGTTTTCCATCCGCCATGACCTTGCGGGCGGCGAAGTCGATGGTGAGATGCTCGATGGTCAACACGCTCTCGCCGGAAGAGCCTCGGGAGTGTCGACGTAGCGCGGCCTTCGCACGCGCCAGCAACTCGGCCATGCCGAACGGCTTGACCACATAATCGTCGGCGCCGAGTTCGAGCAGGCGGACTTTTTCGTCCTCGTTCGACCGCACCGACAGGACAATCACCGGCACGTTTGACCAGGCGCGAACGCGTTCGAGGACGCCGCTGCCGTCGAAATCGGGCAAAGCAAGATCGAGGATGATCAGATCGATAGCGCGAAGTGTCGCAATCTTCAGCGCTTCCTGGCCGGACGTCGCTTCCTGCACGACGTAACCTTCGAGCTCCAATCCCGCACGCAGGAAGCGCCGGATCTGCATTTCATCGTCGACGATCAGGACGATCGGTGCATTGCCATCATTCATGGGCGTTTGCGCTCCAGGCGCTGGCATTCAAGAATTCTTCGGGTTCGCGAGCGACAGGCAGATGGATCGAGACACACGATCCGTTGCCTTCACCGGCGCTGGCAATGTCAAGAAAACCCGCATTGGCTGCAACGAACGATTTCGCGATCCATAATCCAAGGCCAGCTCCGGCGATGATGGAGGTGTGGCGCTCGCCACGGAAGAAACGCTCTCCAGCATGTGATTTGTCGGTGGCAGAAAAGCCGGCCCCCTGATCAGTCACCGACAGGGTTACGTCGTTGCTCCTGCGTTGACCCGTAACCTCTATGGGCGAACCTGATGGTGAATATTTGATGGCGTTGTCGAGAAGCTGGATCAAGGCCTGTTCGATCAGGACCGAATCCACGTAGATCAACGGCAAATCCGGAGCAAGCCGCATACTCACTGTTCTCCCATGCAACCGATTGCGGCGATGCTCCAAAGCCGCATTGACGATGTCCGCCAGCTCGGACCACTCGAATTTTGGTCTGACTCCGTTGCTGGAGATGCGCGTGGCATCCAGCATATTCTGGATATCGTGATTGAGCCGCTCGGCTTCCTCGCGCGCGACATTGGCAAGACTTGATAGCCGAGTGTCAGACTTTACCGGCTTGGCTTCGGCCAGCGTCGTAACCGCCCCGAGTATGGAGGCGAGTGGTGTACGCAGCTCGTGCGAGACCGACCCGAGCAGGGCGTCACGCAGACGGTCGGATTCAGTGCGCGAACGAGCCTCGTTGATGGCACGGTGCAGTCCAAGACGCTGCAGCGTCGCTGCCGCATCCGCCATCGCTGCATCGATATCGGCGCGGATCGTTTCGACCTGCAAATGGTGACGCGCGCCGAGATTGATTGCAAACACGCCGAAGTCAGGACTGTGTGGAGAAACCGCGCGAACGAGCCATGCATCGCCGACACCGTCATCGACCAGATTGTCTTGTTCAGGATTGATGGTCCGATTAAGTGCGGCGAGCAGGGCGTTACGAACGCGCACCGGGACATGAGCGCAACGCTCGATGGCTTCGCTTTCTGTCGTTTCTGGTCCCAGTAGAAGCACGCTGCGCCCGACCAGCAAGGCGAGATGCTGCTGGATCGCATCGTAAATGTCGGAGGCATCTCTTGCAGCGGTAAGACGTCGCGCAAACGCATAGAGTGCCCGGTTTTCGCGTTCTCGGCGGTTGGCGCGTTCGGCCTCGATCCGCAGACGGGTTGCAAAATGACCAGTAATGATTGCAACAAGCAAGAACAGAATGAGGTCGATGATTTGTAAACTGTCTTCGACGCGCAAGTCGAAGATCGGCTCATAAAAGAAGAAAGCAGAGGCTGCGATCGCCGTGATCGCGGCAATAACGGCTTCCACCACCCCCCACCGGATCGCGGCGATGAGGACCGGGATCACATAGCCGATCGCAATGTGACGAATGTCGGTCAGCCAGACGATCAGAGCGAGCACGACCGTTGTCGCTGCGACAAGGGCGACGGCGTGCAAGATGCGATCGACCTGTATGGATCGAAGGTGAGACCGGTAAAAATTGTCGATGGTTCGCTTCATGGTGCGACCATTCTAAGACAAAACAAGCCCCGCCGGGACGGGGCCTCAGTTTGAGGGCGGGCGGTCTTGAGCCGCCCGCCGACTATGTCATTCAGCCGGCGCTGCGTAGCCGGCTTCCGTCGCGATATTGACGTCCTTGGTGTCATGCAGGAACAGTGCACCGATGACGAGTGTCATGACGGAAACGACGATCGGATACCAGAGGCCGGCATAGATATCACCTGTTGCGGCAACGATCGCTGTGGCCAGCAAGGGAAGCATGCCTCCGAACCAGCCATTGCCGATGTGATAGGGTAAGGACATCGATGTGTAGCGGATCTTGGTCGGGAAGAGTTCGACCAGGAAAGCTGCAATCGGGCCGTACACCATGGTCACGTAGAGCACCATGATCACCAGCAGCAGCAAAGTCAGCGGCCAGTTGATCTTGGCCGGATCCGCCTTGGCCGGATAACCGGTCTTGGCAAATGCCGCGGCCCAGGTTTTTGCATCCCAGCCCTGCACCGTCTCCGAGCCGATGGTCAGGCTTGGTGCTGACCCGGCCGGCGCGCTGTGCGTCTTGAACGACACGCCGAGCTTCGTCACGAAATCCTTGGCGCGGTCGCAGTCGGAGAATTTAGACCAGGGACCAACGAATACATGGAACTGGCAGGTCGCAGGATCAGCCGACACCGTGATCTCGTTCTTCGCCTGGAACGCGGCGAGGTCGGGATTGACCGCCTTGGTCAAGGCACCAAAGAGCGGGAAGTAGGTGATCGCCGCGATCAAACAGCCTGCCAGAATGATTTTCAACCGGCCGATCCGGTCGGATAGCCACCCAAAGAAAATGAAGAATGGCGTGCCGATCAGGAGCGAGAGGCCGATCAGGGTGTAGGCCGTGAGATAGTCGACCTTCAGCGTGATGGTGAGGAAGAACAGGGCGTAGAACTGACCCGTGTACCACACCACGCCTTGACCGGCGGTGGCGCCGAGCAGCGCCAGCAGCACGTATTTGTTATTCGGATAGCGCAGGAAGCTGTCCGTCAAAGGCGACTTCGAGCCCTTTCCTTCTTCCTTCATCTTCTGGAAAATCGGCGTTTCATTCAGCTTGAGCCGGATCCAGACCGAGAAGACGAGCAGGACGGCAGACACCAGGAAGGGCAGACGCCATCCCCAATCGGCGAAGACTTTCGCGTCCATGGTGACGCGGCAGATGCCGATCACGGCCAGCGCCATGAACAGTCCGAGCGTGGCGGTGGTCTGAATCCAGCTTGTTGCGTAGCCGCGATCAGTGGGACGCGCGTGTTCGGCGACGTAAGTTGCCGCCCCGCCATACTCGCCGCCAAGCGCGAGGCCTTGCAGCAAGCGCAGAGACACGAGCAGAATTGGCGCGAGCCAGCCGATCTGTGCAAAGGTCGGCAGCAGACCGACAGCGAAGGTCGATGCGCCCATCACGAGGATGGTCACAAGGAAGGTGTATTTGCGGCCGACGATGTCGCCGATGCGGCCGAAGATCAGCGCGCCGAACGGACGCACCAGGAATCCTGCCGCGTAGGTCGCGAAGGCCGAGAGCAGTGCGGCTGTGTCGTTGCCAGGAGGAAAGAAAAGTGAGGCAAAGAACGGCGCCAGAACTGCGTAAAGATAGAAATCGTACCATTCGAAAATGGTGCCGGTCGACGATGCGAAGATGACGAATTTCTCGTCTCTTGTCATGCCGCCGCCGCGCACCGACGCAGTGTTTGCGGTGGTTGTTGACATGGGCGCTCATCCCCTTTTGTTGGCCTGTGTGGGGACGGCTTGCGATACTGACGGATCTCACCGTCCCATCGCGGAAATAAATGGAATGTTTGCGGTTTCGTCTGTGCACTAGTCGTCGTAATCCAAAGGTCTGGATGCGCCGCAATAAGCGATTGATTGAGAATGAATTTCGTCGAAAATCTCAAATCTTAAATATCGAAAATTCCGTGCCGAATGTCGCGCATTTTCCAGACCGTTCTCAAAACACAAGAAGCGGGGGGGGGGGGGGGGGGCGGCGGCGGGGTGTGGGGGGG
>JAFAFP010000006.1 GCA_023423415.1 Pseudomonadota bacterium
TCAGCAGCGCATCAGTGTACGCGCGATGCCGCCATCGCGGATAGTCAGCATGTTGCCCTTGACCGCCATGGTCATCACCGAGCGCGAGCGGTCGCCTTCGACGCTGCAGCGCGCCCGCGCCCGCCACGCGTTGCCGGCGATGCGCTTCACGGACGTGAAATCGCAATGTGCCTCGTGCTGGTCGTAGCGCTTGGCCTTCAAGATCAGCGGCGCGGCGGGCATGCTCTGGTCGAGCACACATTGCAGCGGATTGGACGCCCATGTGCCGACGTACGACGGGCTTTGCGCCTGCGCGGCGGTTGAAACCAGAGCCGCGGCTGCCGCGAGTGCCATCCCGAACCTGATCATGTGGATCCCCCTTTTAACGCCCAACACACCCGCGGGCGCCGCACCGTGGCGCGCGGTCGGAGCACGTTCAAGACGAATCATGGGGACGGCGCATCACGCTGTGGACACGTGGACAAACGGCCACGCGCCCGCCCACCTTCGTTTACAGCGAAGGTGCCGGAGGTTCACAGGCTGGCTCGAATTCCCGAGAAGCGGGGCAGCGAGGCCGTGATCTCAGAGGGATGCGACGCTCTATTCTCGCGTGCCTTCGGCACGCCTTTTAGTGCGCGGCTTCGCCACGACCCCACCGCTGCCGACGACGCGGAACCCGACTCCGGCATGCCCCGTCGCCTCCGCGGCGCGAACCTTCCCCTGTGCGAAGCTGGTCATGCCGAAGGCGTGCGCAAAGATGCCCCGAACATCCACCGTGCACGCGTTGGCCCTCCGTCCATCAACGGACAACCACGCTCTTTGAGTGGCGCGGCTTCGCCACGACACCTTTCCAGCCCAGCTGATGGGTACCGGTCTTGAGGGAAGGCGCAGCTCCCGCCCGCGGTCATGCCGAAGGCATGCTTCCAGCATGACCAGCTCGCGCCGGCCCCCGGGAAGGGCGGGATGAGGTGGAGCGTAACGGCAGGAGTGTGGGGCAGGGATAAGTGATATTGCGCTGTGCCATCATCGGGCAGTAGACGATTAGTTGTCCCTATCAAAGGCCGGCCAGGTCAGATCGGCATGTTGAGCAATCGAAATGCCCTCAGGGTCCTGCCCTAGTGCAGACGAGATCACACTCCTCGGGCTAGGGCGCGTAGCGGCAAGCGATTGCCCCGAGGAAGGATTACCAGCGCTTTCGAGCGCGAGCCGCCAAGGGTTGCCCGATTGACTCGCCAAGGAGCGCATATCTGCATCCAGTCGAACGAAGTCTGTGTCGAATATCCGAGCGACGGCCCGAAACATTTCTTGATCCGTTGTATTAAGATAGTTCGATACGGAACGATGCACAGGACGCACTTGTAGGGATCCAAGCGCATCGACGCCGGGTGCAATCCAGCCAACGGCAGCAGCGACAGCGTCGAGTGCGTCTTGTTTTACCGCGCACTTAGCAATCTCAATGCCGTGCTTCAATATCGGAATGGAAGTTCGCGCTAACGCCATTCGGCTGTTTGATTTGCCGAGCCTCTCGGCTAGCCGCTCCCATCGTTGGCGCCAAGCACTCTCGAGTTCCAAAGCCTCGGCGGGAGATATCTGGCCATCACGCATCCGATCTTCGATATCGCGCAAGTGGTTTCGCAACGAAGCAAAGGAATGCCGTAGTTCCAATACCTCGCCGATCACCGCTTCAAAGGATTTGCTCCGCTGGATTGCACGCAAAGCGATAGGCGGTAGGGAAATCTGCGGCAGGTAAGCCATAGATTGAAGATAGCGTCTTACGTCCCCGGCAAGTTCGGCCAGTTTGTGATATTGGGCCGCTAGATCCCAAACGGTGTTTTCAATGCAGGGCCTCTGTACCAAGCCAAAATGCTGCAATTGACGAAGCAAAGGCGTCGCAACGACCCCGAAATGCGCTTCACCACCCAAGAGTCGGCTCGCCTCGTAAGTAGCATCCGCAACAGTGGCGGTGGTCAAGCCACGATCAATAGCGAGTTCGGTAGCCTTTAACTGTCTCGAATCACTTGGCAACTCGGGAATATGAAAGGCTTCGGGTACAGAAAAGAAAACCTTTTCATCAAATAGTGGCCTGAGCGCCTGCTTCAGATGCCGAGGCAGCTTTTCGAGTTTGCCAACGATTAGAATTTGATCTCGCAACACAATCTCTTCGCAGATCGTGCAGAAATCCGCGAATTCGACCGCACTGAAACGCGCTGATAGACTATGCAAAATTTGCGCTGTTCCGCGAGCGTCAAGAAGACCCGTGTTAGAATTAAAGCGGTGGGATAGATAGGCCATGCCGCGCTCGCGCCCAGGGTCAAATCAAGACGCAAGACAGAAACTCCCACATATCACGCTCGATAATACGCCGCAATAAGTCGAGCCACATCGTACTTCGCGTAGATCCCGGCCTTCGCCGGGATGACGGTGGAGGGTGGGGGATGCGGGTGCGGGCAAAGAGAGATTGGCGAGGGTGGTTCTGAGAGCTTCGTCAAGGCGGTGCCGAACCTGCTTCGTTGAAGATTGAGGGCTGTTGCGCACGTCAACTGCCGCGCACGTGTCATCAGCCGCGGTGGCGTTCGATATCCGCTGACCCGTCCGCGATTGCACCGGTGGTCGGATCGAACAGGTTGCGCCACTCGGGGTTCATGCTCGCGATGAGCCGCACTTTCCATCCGCGTTGCCATTCTTTGAGCTGCCTTTCGCGGCGGAGGGCGTCGGGCATGGTGGGGTGGAACTCGTAGTAGACGAGCAGCTTCACCCCGTAGCGCTTCGTGAAACCTTCGATCAGCCCGTGCGTGTGCTGCGCCATGCGGTCGGCAAGTGCGCTGGTGACGCCGATGTACAGCACGCCGTTGCGTTTGCTCGCGAGAATGTAGACGCAGGGGTGCATGGCCGTGTCCGGAGCTGGCGGAGATTGTCCTACAACGGAGGAGTTTGGGCAACTGGGGATGTGTTTGGCCGCGCTATTCCGACTTACCACCCGTTCCGGCGCTAGCGGTTAGCGCACCAGTTGCAGCGAAGTGCTATCTGCGCGGTGCGCCATCATCCCCATTCCGTCATCCCGGCGAAGGCCGGGACCCACGGCAGTTTCCGCGAACGCCACGTCAGCGGAAAATACCGACGTCACTACCCGTTCCCCTCCCCGCGTAGATAGAGTGCACCTAACCCGCGTGGCACAAGTAGATAGCCTCGTGGGTCCCGGCCTTCGCCGGGATGACGGTGGGAGTGAGAGCGTTCGCCGCGTCCTACAATCACGGTGAAAGGGGCTAAGCGCTGCGCTTTCTTGCTGAGCCGTGGCCTCGATGCTCAGACAGTGGGTGCGCTTTGTCGACGATAACATCGCCTGTCACCTTATCGACAATCCGCTCAACATACCAGTTGTTTAGTCGGTCAACGACGCGGTAGATGATGCTCCATCGGCCAGTTTTCCGGTGTTTGTCATCACCGCTGGTGATCTCCTTTAGCCAGCGCTTTTTCGTCCTCGCGCGACTGTGTTTTGAATGGCGGCGAGAGTACAACTCCGCTGACACACCTGCCTGCACTTCAACCGAAAAACTTCTCGAATGTCCGCCACACACGGGGCACGGCACACGTTCAGGCTCACCCTGCCCAAACTCTGCCGTCAGCGCTTCTCCACAATCTTTGCAGTACGCAAGCATTGCCCCTACTCCGCCGCCTGCCGCTTGCTGCCGTTCCCCTTCGCCTGCCCCGCACTCCGGCGATTGAGCAGCTCCTTCAAATACTTGCCCGTGTAGCTGTCCTTCGCCTTGGCCACGTCCTCGGGAGTGCCTTCCGCGACGATCCGGCCGCCGCCGTCGCCGCCTTCGGGGCCGAGGTCGATGATCCAGTCGGCGGTCTTGATGACCTCCAGGTTGTGCTCGATCACCGCCAGTGTGTTGCCCGCAT
The DNA here is from genome assembly GCA_023423415.1 of Pseudomonadota bacterium. GTDB lineage: Bacteria > Pseudomonadota > Alphaproteobacteria > Rhizobiales > Xanthobacteraceae > Pseudorhodoplanes. The sequence continues at coordinate 3,883 of JAFAFP010000006.1, forward strand.
CGGCCAGCTCGTGCAGCACCTCCAACAGCTTGGCGACGTCGTGGAAGTGCAGGCCGGTGGTCGGCTCGTCCAGAATATACAGTGTGCGGCCGGTGGCGCGGCGTGACAGCTCCTTGGCGAGCTTGATGCGCTGCGCCTCGCCGCCCGACAGCGTCGTCGCCTGCTGGCCGATGTGGATGTAGCCGAGGCCGACGCGCGCCAGCGTCTCCAGCTTGTCGCGGATCGACGGCACCGCCTTGAAGAACTCGGCCCCCTCCTCCACCGTCATGTCGAGCACGTCGGCGATGGACTTGTCGCGGAAC
>JAFAFP010000011.1 GCA_023423415.1 Pseudomonadota bacterium
CCTGTTGCTGATTGCCGCGTTTGCGGTCGTAACCTTTTCCGCAACTGTCGTGATTGAAATGTCCGAAGCCGAGGCCGCCGTCTGCGCGCGCGGCATGCGCGGCGCGGCCTGTGCTGGTCCAAGGGGCGCCGTGGCCGTGGGTCGTCGGGTGGCTGTGCGTCCTGTCGGGCGGCGGGTCGCACGACCCGTTGCGGCCTGCCGCACGGTGTTCGTGAATGGGCGTGCGGTTCGCCGCTGCATCTAGAGTCTGGTTCGGTTGTGTTGCAACGAGAACGGAATGTTGTTGTCTCGTTCGCCGATTCAGAAGCGACACGTGCATCACACAAACTGAACGAACGTTTATCTCCATGCGCAAAAAATCTTTTGACGCACGTGTGACAAACATTGTTTTTGCCGCAATCCCGCGAAAATTTGTCGTGACAATTTGCGCACCTTCGAGCTTCAGGGAGAAGTGCTCATGGTCAATGTCAAAGGTGCTTTAATTGGCGCTGTGGCTGTCGGCTTCCTCGCGTTGACAGGCGCAGCGTCCGCCATGCCCGTCGGGCAACTCGGCGCCGATACGAAAGCGGCGGCGGCCGACACCGGTGTGCAGAAAGCACGCTGGGTGTGCGGACCGTATGGCCGATGCGTCTGGCGGCCGAATTACTACCGGCCTTATCGGTATTACGGCGCTCGGCCCTACTACCGACCCTACTATCGGCCGTATCGCTATTATGGATATGGCCCGCGCTATTACCGGCGCTGGTGACCCGATAACGGCAACGGTCCGGCTCGATCCGCCGGGCCGTTGCGTTAGCCCGATGCCAGCATTTGCGGCGCCGCGCGTTCGCCGCGGATTATTGCGAGAACGATCGCCGGATTGTCTCCAGACGGTTGGTCGGATGCCGGTAGGCTGAGTTCGCGGCCGGATCGCCCGGTTGCGGCGGAGCGTCGGTGCAGGCGACGGTGCCCTTCACGGTGGTCTGGCCGCTGTAGTTATTGAAACCGATCTCGCGACAATTCGTGCGATCCGAAACGATGATCCGCCCGGTGCTCTGATCGTGCGTCGGCAGCGGCTCGCGAATGGCTTGCGCCGGTGTGTTGGGGACATACGAGAACAAAAGATAGCTCGCCAGGATCAGCCCGAATATCGAACAGATGACGGCGACCTGAAGCACGGCGCGCGAGGTGCGCTTGTGCGGCGGCGGAGACGGGCGGCGCGGGCGCGGCCTCTCCTCCTCCTGTGGTTCAGGCCTCGATGCCTCGGTCCGCGGTATCGGCTTGTCGGTCCATTGAACCATGATGCCACCCGTGCTTCGCGATGCTTGTCTGCGGAATCACGACAGGAATTCCACGCCGACGCGCGTCTTGGATCGCCAGGCGATCCGGCATCGGTGCCGGACGCCGAGCCGGTCGATGGTCAGGATGAATTTGTCGGGGAGCCTTGCGGGATTGAGACCATCGAGACCGGCGCCTCCGGTCGAGAGGTCGAACACCTTGCAATCGATCCGGCTTTTGTCGTCGAGCGTAATTTGCGCGGGTCGGTTGGTTCGATAGCGGGGGATGATGCGCCGTTCCTGGCCCATGGAATTGGTCCCTTCGCGGATGGCAAAGCGTCAGTAATTCAATTGTACGCTCGTCGGGTATTGATCGCCGTGTCCTAAGATGACGCGCACAGCCCGATACGAATTTCAAAGTCGATGCATTAAAGCCGAAGCATTCTATGCAGGAAGCATTAACGGGTAGATAAAAATACATGAAAAATACGTAAATCATCCTCGCCCAGAGCCGGAGGCCCCGGGTGAGGATGAAACGCGATTCAGCCCGTACGCTACCGACTAACGGAACACATAGACGATGCGACGCGTCGCCGGATCGACCAGCACCGGTTGGTCGTTCACGTACACGTATTGATACCGATAGTCCGGCACGGGCTGCAGTGTGACCGTGCGTGGCAGGCTGGCGCCGACCACGACATCGCCTCCGTACGTGACCGGATTGAGCGGGTTGGATGTGACATAGGTTCCGACTGCTGCCGGCGGCATTACAGCGGCAGGAGCCATGGCATAGGCGCCGCGGACATCAGTCGCCATCGCATAGGCGCCGCTTGCTGACGGTGAGACGAACTCGCGGACCCCGGGCGTCGTCACTGCGACGTTCGGGGCATAGGTGGGGGGCGGCGTGTAAGCGTAAGTCGGTGCGGAATATGTCGGTGCAGCATATGCCGGCGGGACATAGGTTGGCGCATAATAGGTTGATGCATAAGCCGACGTGTAGGCCGGTGCGCGATAGGTCACCGCCGGAACCATCGCAGGCGCGAGCGGCGCTCTTTCGGTGACCACAACCTCGCGGGTGGTGCCTGGATTCAGCGTCATATACTGCGAATAGGCCCAGCCCTGGATGCCGCGGTAGCTCACCTGACACCACATGCTGCCCTCGACACAGCCGATGATGGTCGCCCGGCGATTGGCGCGGATGCCGCCGATGATGGGGTGTTCGGGCCCCGGACCCGAACGGATATTCACAGCGGTGTTCGCCGTGGCGATGGTCTGACTTTGCGCCGGCGCGACGCCAAGGATGGCGAGCGACGCGGCGGCGACTGAGAACGCGATGCGCTTCATGGCTGGCCTCATGGGTTCAAGCCTCGCGGGTTCAAAAACCGGCTTTCAAGCAACGCTGCAGAAAATCGATCGTTCCGGTCTGTGACGGGGGCCGAGACCGCCCCTGGATTGCCTTTTGAAGGGTGGGGGACGGGCGATACAGATTTCGTTACATTTTCACATTAGCTAGCTTCAGACTGGAGCGCTGACGCGTCGGGCACTGTAAGATCGTCGCCGCGATGAATGCTGGGAGACTTCCGTGATTGGCTGGTTGGTGCGACTGATCTTCATTCCAGCAGGTGTGATCGCCGGCTGGTTCGTGGCAAAGGATGCGCCGAATTTCAGTGCGGTCCAGTTGGTCGTCGGGCTGCTGCTGTTGTTCTTCGTCATCTTTGTGATGATCGTGGCCTCCTATATTGAGACTGCTCGCGCTCGCAACAAGGCAAGCGACTGAACGCGACTGGATTGGTTTCGCAATCCGCATTGTCATCGTTAAAATTTATGTCGATGCTGCGATGATGGCTTGCCGTCATCGATGAATTTCAAATGAACGCATCGTCGTGATGCTTTTCATTATACATGTTCAGCAAAGCGTGATGCGCGTTCACGATCCGGTGCGGTGAAAGATGGTAGTCTCCGCGTCGGAGCAGCCTTAGATCGTGTGCTCCTATCGTTTGTTCTGTTCATTTGATCATGCGTGGGAGGACATCATGCGCAAGGCTTTGATGATCGCGACCGCCGCGGCCAGTATCGCTGCGGCCAGCGTCGCGGCGCCCGGTAAGGCGGAAGCGCGTTGCTATGGTTGCTGGGTCGGCGCCGGCGTTGCGGCTGGCGCGATCGCCGGCGCAGCTTTCGCAGGCGCGGCTTATGGCGGCTACGGTTACGGCTATGGATACGGTGGCTATGGCAATCCGTATTACAGCGGTTATGCCAGCTACTACCCGGCCTATTACGGTAGTTATTATGCGCCGCCAGTCGTCCGGCGTGTTTATCGACCCTACTACGCGCCGCGTTATGTCGGCTATTGGCAAGGCCCGCGCTTTGCGCCGGCTTACGGCTATGGCTGGCGCCGTCCCGTCGGATATTATTGGTGATTGAAGAGAGGGCGGATGATCGTTGGCAGCGATCGTTCGGGATAGGTATCTGCGTTCCCGCGATCCCTGCTCAAGCCATCCGCCCTTTTGCTCTCGATGCGTCTATAGTTCTTTCAGCCGCAGATAATCCATCTTCGAGAGCGGCACGCCCTTGTGTCGCAGGATGTCGTACGCGGTTGTGACGTGAAAAAAGAAGTTCGGCAGCGCGAAGGTGAACAAATAGGAGCTGCCGCTGAAAGTCGGCGTGAACTCCCGAAGCTTGAGCTCGATCGTGCTGTTTTCCAATCCGTCGAGCTGGTCTTCCTTGAAACTGTCGATATAGGCGATCGTCTTCTCGATCCGCGCGTATAATTCCGCGAAAGTCTTTTCGCTGTCGTCCAATTTCGGCGACGGCGTGCCGGTGATCCGCTCCATCGCCAGCTTGGAGGTGTCGCTCGCGCGTTGCACCTGACCGGCCAGGGGCAGCATGTCCGGTGCGAGCCGCGCCTCCACAAGCGAGGTCGGATCGGCACCGGTATCTTTCGCGTGAGCTTCACCCTTGTGCAGCACGTGGGACATCGTCGTCAGTCCGCGCACGAAGACGGGCACGGACGCCTGATACATGGAAATGGACATGGTGGACCTTCAGTCGGTTCTGTACTGTCGCGATATGTTGGCCGGGCCTGTGTGATTCAAGGGAACAATTTTCCCGGGCGGCGTTGTTTCCCCCGGGGCGCAGGCTAGTCTTGTCGGCGCAATGGCTGTTTTCCGTGAAAGGACGCCGTCAATGACAGCAATCGCCGAAGGACAGATGCGCGAGGCAACCGCGTCGCGGCAGCCTGAACTCAAGCGCGTGATGGGCCCGTGGCTGCTGCTGCTGTTCATCGTCGGCGATATCCTGGGTACGGGTATCTACGCGCTGACCGGGCAGGTGGCGAAGCAGGTCGGTGGCGTGGTCTGGCTACCGTTCCTGATTGCGTTCGCGGTCGCGTTGATGACTGCGTTCTCTTACCTCGAGCTTGTCACCAAGTATCCCCGCGCGGCCGGCGCTGCGCTCTATACCCATCGCGCCTTCGGGATCCATTTCTTCACATTCATCGTCGCCTTCGCGGTGATGTGTTCGGGCATCACCTCGGCTTCCACGGCTTCGCGCGCGTTCGCTGCGAATTTTTCGCAGGCGTTCGATCTCAATCTGGCGGGCACCATTGGCGTCACGCTGATCGGGCTTGCTTTTATGGCGATCGTTGCGGCGATCAACTTTCGCGGGGTTGGCGAGAGCCTGGTGGCAAATGTCGTACTCACCTGCATTGAGCTGACGGGGCTTCTGATCATCATCGTGATCGGGTTGTGGGCGATCGGGCTCGGTCAGGGCGATGTGTCGCGTGCCCTGGAGTTCCGCACATCGCCGGAAACGAGCTTCGTATGGCCGGTGATCGCGGCGACCACGCTTGCGTTTTTCGCGATGGTTGGATTTGAGGATTCGGTCAACATGGCGGAGGAGACCAAGGATCCGGTCCGCACATTTCCGAGAATGCTGTTGCTCGGGCTCCTGTTCACAGCGGCGATTTACATGCTGGTGTCGATTGCGGCGGTCACGCTGGTCCCGCCTGCCGAACTCAGCGTTGGCGAGACGCCGCTCCTGAAGGTGGTGGCAGCCGGCGCGCCGAGCTTCCCGATCTGGATCTTCGGCTTCATCACCATGTTCGCGGTGGCGAACACGGCGCTGATCAACATGCTGATGGCGAGCCGGCTGGTTTATGGGATGAGCCGCGAGCATGTGCTGCCGGCGGCGCTCGGCAAGGTGCATGCGACCCGCCGCACACCCTATGTCGCGATCGGTTTCACCACACTGCTGGCCTTTGCGCTCATCACCTTCGTCGGCGAAATCCCCGCGCTTGGCGGCACCACGGCGTTGCTGCTGCTCTGCGTGTTCACCGTCGTCAATGTCGCGGTTCTGGTGCTGCGCAAGGACAGAGTGGAGCACAAGCATTTTCGGACGCCGACCATTGTGCCGGTGCTCGGTGCTTTGAGTTGCGCATTCCTTGTCGGGCCATGGACCGGCCGTGATCCGGCGCAATACCGGATCGCCGGGATCTTGCTCGCCATTGGCCTCGTTCTCTGGGTGGTGACGGTGCTGATCAATCGCGCCACCGGCGTGAAGCCGGCCGATCCGTTGATGGAGGACATCGGTGGACAGGGGCCGCAGAATTAGGCTGACGGCGTTCGCAGCAGTCTTGTCGCTGCCGTGAGGAAACGCGCGGTGTACCCTGCGTTGTTTAGAATCGGAAGCGGGGCCCGTCACCGCCGCGATCGGGATATCTCGGGCCGGGCCGATGCGGTGCGCTGCCGGGGTAGCGCGGGGGGCGCGTGCTGCCGACGCGGGAGTCAATCGGCGGACCGCCTTCTGCGCGCGGCGGATAACCCGGACGCGGCGGACGCGGACCGCCGCAGTTACAAGGGCGCGCCGGGCCGGGGACGTGAACGATCTTCACCACTTCATGCGGGACTTTGACTTCCTTCACGACCTCGCGCACGACGGTGCGGATTTCCGGCGGTGACGGCACCCTCACTTCCTTGATCACCTCGCGCACGACCGTTCTAATCTCCGGTGGCGAAGGCACTTTCACTTCCTGGATCACGGTCCGCACCTCCGGTACGCGCACGGCGCGGACATCGGACTGCGTGTTGAGCGCGTTGGCGGTTAATCCAAGCACCGGCGCAATCGAGCGCGCAAACGACGACCGCGCCTTCGCTCTCTCTTCGAGCCGCCGCGCCGTCGCGGTGAGATCGCTATCGGGGAAGCGTGCAAGGAAGGTGGCGAAGGCAATCGGCGTGTTGAGCGTCACTGCTTCGAGCCAGGCGATCATCATCTGCCGGCGATCGAATATCGCGCGGATCTGTGCGGCAAGCGGGTCGCTGCCATACAGCACCAGATACTGCTCATACACCGTTACATCGTCTTCGCGCACGGCAATGTCGAACGCGCCGCGCGGCGACAGACCCTGCAATTCCTTTCGCCAGGTGTCGGCGCTCTTGCCGCGGCTTTCATCCGCTTTCAGCGAGACTGAGCCGGGGAAGAATGAGAATGGTTCGGTGAGCGCCGAAACCTCCCACGGCGTTTGTCGTCCGTCGGTTGCACCATGCACCGCAAGGCGCACATTCTTTAGAGCGGTTTCGATCGGCAGTCCCGGCTCTTTGGCGGATTTCAGCAAGGCTTTGGCGAACGGCGAGTTGGCGTCGATGCCGTCATCGGCGGTGGCGCCGGGCGATGTGGAATAGGCAACCAGCGTTCCCGCCGGCGCGTTCACCAGCGCGAGGCCGCGTGGAGCACTCTTGGTAATGTCGGCGAACGGATTGTCACGGCAGGCATCGAGGATCACGATCCGCGTCCTGCTGCGTACCGACTCCAGCATCGCCATCAGATCGGCCAGCCGCATGGATTCCAGTGCGACGTCCGCTTCGCGGGCGATGGTGGCATCGACGGGAACGAGGAAATTCTCACCGTCCACCTGCAGGCCATGACCGGCATAATAGATCAGTGCGACGGTGCTCTCCGGCTTCTCGGCGATCTGGCTGGTGAAGAAGCGGATTGCGCGGCTCATGCTGGTCTTGTCGAGATCGGTCGCTGCAGTGACTTCGAAGCCGGCATCTTTCAGAAGTGCGGTCACCGCAGTCGCGTCGCGCCCCGGATTGGCGAGCGGAGTGACGTTCTTGTACTGCGAATTGCCGATGACGAGGGCGAAGCGATCCTGCGCGAAGACCGCCGCCGCACTGGCGACAAGAGTTGCGAGCATCAAGCTCATCGAGGTCAGAACGCGGAGCATGATCACTTCTCCTTCCTGTCAACGGCCGTTCCAAAGGCGCGATGGCGGCACGCTTACATCAACGGCGGCACCATTCGGTCCAGATGGTGATGGATGGCGCGGCAGTCCTGGTCCGATCATCAGTCGCGCCAAAACGTTCGAAGGTTCAAATCCGATCCTAGCAGTCAACGGCTCAATGATTGATATTGCTTGTATTGCTTTCGTTCTCGGCGGTTCGAATTTTACCCGATTTTTCGTGACTTTCCGTCCGTTCGGAGAGCGCCAGTTTTCGACAGAGGCGCTGTCTCGGCTTGCCGCGATTTGAGTCAGGGATGGATAACCTGCGCCGCCATACTCAAATCCATCCTCGGCGACGGTCACGGTATGCGTGCGGCCGTGCCATTTGCGCACCAGACGCGCGCCGGATTTTAAAGGAGGATTGACGAGGGCTCGACCCGGCCTGTGGCCCCGCAAGGCTCTGGCTCGTGTTCGAAGTTTGCGCAGTGTCGCTTTCGGGTCGAGGCGCAAGATTTAAAGCGGATATCCCCCGAACAGGTCCCATTGCACCTCACCTTTGTCGACGACGATCGTGCCATCGACGGCAATGGTGCAGTTGCGCATCGGAAAGTCGAAATGTCCGTCGGTGAAGCGTCCAGCGTGCTCGTTGGCGCCCGTGGAATACAGAAAGTTGCCGGCGAAAGCGCGCAATTCGGTGCCGTTAATGTCGGCGCGATCGTAACCGACCATCGCATCCCAGCGGGCGCGCGGGTTCAGGCCCCATCCGATATGGCTGACGGCATATGCGTTTCTGTCACGCCATGCTGCAAGGTATGAGCGCGTCAGCTCCGCGTCCAGTTCCGCGCCTTCGATCTCATCGATGAAGTCGTCGGTGATCCTGAAGCGGACCGGGCTTTGGATATAGGACTTGAACGTCAGGTTCGCGTCACCCGGCGCGAGGACCAGTGTGCCGTTCACGGAGTTCGGCTTCGGAAAGCACAGACACAATCCCGCCGGCCAGTAGGCGATCCGGCTTTCGGCGGTCACGAACCCGCTGGAGCCGCGCACCGGAGCGCCGTCTATCCTGATCGTCAAATCGGTGCCGGCCGCCGAGGTGACGCGCATTTCTTTTGCGTGCTTCAGCATGTCGATGCCGATGTCGACGGCCTTGGCGAGCCGGGAATCCGGTGCGAGCCGCTCGAGCACCTCGGGATGCTCGTTGCTGATCATCATCAGCGAGGTCCCTTGCGCGAGAACCTGAGCACGTTCGCTCGCGTGCAGCAGCCCCTCGACGGTGCAGTCGATGACGAACTTGGAGGCCGCCAAGGCCTTGATAGGCTCCGTCAATCCGCCAAGTGCCTTCGACGAGCCGGTCGAACGCACTGGTACTGGTGCATTCACCGGCGGGCTTACCATCGTCACATGAAACGGGCGCGCGGCGAGGCGTTGCAATGCCAACTCGGACAGTTTTACCAGGATCGGTCGCGACTGGGTCTCCGAGAGGATCGCGCAGACGTCGCCAGACGAAATTCCACAGAGCGAAAAGGTCTGTGTGAAAGCGTCAATCCATTTGCCTTCGATGGACTCAATCACTGGTGCGTTCTCACATCTTCGCCCGGGCTTTTGTCGCACCGGGACCATCTGACACCCATTGCAGAAATTGGATCAGAGCGGCGTTGAAGTCGTCGCTGCGTTCGATGTTCAGCAGATGGCCCGCTTCATCAAACAGCGTGTAACGGCTGCCGGGAATAGCGGCGGCCAGGGCCTGCATCTGGTTCGGCGGCGCGACGCGATCAGCGCCGCCCGCGACAACCAGCGTTGGTACGTCGATCGTTGCCGGGTCAAGAAACGGACGCATCGCGGTGCGAGCCGCGACAATTGTTTGATAGGATGGGATGTGCAGCCGCAACAGACTGTCACGAATAGCGTGTGACGCTTCCGGCGTGACGCAAGGGCCGAGGAGGCGCGGAAGAAGACTATCGGCCAGGGCTTCGGTGGTGCCATCGTTGGCCAGCGGCCGCAGACGCTCCCGGTTGAATCCCTGAGCGTCCTCCGGCACTGGCGCGGAGCCCGGACGACAAGCGGCGAGACAGAGGCTCCGCACCCGTTGCTTGTGGCGCTTGTAAAACGCCTGGGCGACAAGGCCTCCCATCGACAACCCCACGATATGCGCTTTGTCGATCTCAAACGCGTCCATGATACGCCGGGTATCATCGATAAAGTCGAACAGATCGAAGTCGCCGTTGATCTTGTCGCTGTCGCCGTAGCCGCGAAAATCGAAGATGACCGGTGAGTAATCGCGTGCAAGCGCGTCGAATTGGCTGCGCCAATTCTCTCTGTTTCCGCCAATCCCGTGCAGAAAGACAACAGCCTCACCCGAGCCGCAGCGCTCTGCCGCTAGCAATGGAGAAGGTTGAACCATCAGGTTTTGATGCGACGCGCCGACCATGAAAAACTGTTGCATGAGACGCGCTATGAATGGGAGTATCAATTTTCAAGGTACGATATAGCTTGTGGTTATAACATGTTGCATCCCGCTGCGCTTGAGCAGTTTCTCTCGGTTTACCGGCATCGGAGCATCAACAAAGCTTGCCGCGAGCTTGGACTTTCCCAGCCCGCCCTCAGCAAGACGATCCGTCGTCTGGAGGATCAGCTTCGCGTCAAACTGTTCGTGCGCAGCTCGGCGGGCGTTACTCCGACAGAATTTGCCGATGTTCTGGCGCAGCGCGCCGACGTCATTCGCGGCGAACTGTCTCGTGCGGTGTCCGAGATCGAAAGCATGCGAAAGCGGAAGGGTGGAGAGGCGCGAATAGGGACAGGTCCTGCCCTGGCGTCGTCATTGCTTGCCGACCGACTTGCGGACTTTCTGCAGCGCGAGCCGTACGTCAATGTCCGGCTTGTCGAAGGACTGTTCGAAACGCTTTCGGAGGCCGTGGCGGGCGGCCGCCTGGATCTTGCAATTACCACGAAGCCCGCCCAAGCCATTCCGCCAGAACTGATCTCCGAAGTTCTGTTGGAGGATGCTCTCGTCTTTGTTGCCGGGAATGAGCATCCGTTGGCCGGAAAGGCAAAGAGATCCTTGGCTGAGCTGTTGTCGTATCCGTGGGTGTTGCCGCCGCGCGGTGGCATTCTCTGGCAGCGGCTCGTTGAGATTTTTGACGCGGAAAATCTCGTAGCGCCCGAGCCACAGGTCGAAACCTATTCCAGCGGTTGCATCAAGGCGCTGCTGCGAAGCGGGCCTTTTCTGAGCCTGACGCCGCTAAATCTCATCGAGCGCGATGTGGCGCGTGGCGAAATCGCCATTTTGAACGTAGCGGCACCGGCCTGCAGCCGGAAGGTCATTGTTCTGCAACGGCGGCACAACGTCCTTCCGCCCGGGACGCAGGCGCTATTGAAATTCATCAAGCGTGAACTGCGGGTTGCGGGGACAGGGTTGCGCGGTGGCAAAAGCTCCCATTTACGGTTCGGTTCGCTTCGGTCGGTTAAGAACTGAAGTTGTAATGGTGAACTCCGGAAAGGCCGTCGATTATCATAGATGCCAGCGTGTCGCGGATAATTGGATCGGCTTCGACGGCCTCACTGATATCCAGAAACTCAACCACGTCGGGTCGACGTTTGCCGCCCTCATGTTTCGCTACAAAGGATTGAGGGCGGCGATTGTGGGCAATCGCGAAGACCTTGGCCTGGGTGGCAGGCAAATGCTCGAGCCGAACAATGGCGACGGTTGGTTCAGTTGTTTGCTCGCAAGGTAGCGACCGTGGTGCGCTAACGACGCCCAACGAGAACGCGCGTTCCATGATCGTAGAGGCCTGTCACGAGGCCCAACGCAGCTGTGATTGATCGTAGCTGAGTATCCAGTCCCTCGATTTCGTTGGTGGGAAGCATCAGGAGTTCGTGCCGCAATGCCACGAGCCGGGATGTGATGCGGTTACCTTCTTCGGTCACGGCATAGGCCATGTCGCGGTTGGTGGTGCCTTTGACCTGCCGGACAAACCCCGCCTTTATCAGCTTGCGCAGGCTGTACTGAACGTTCGAGGTATCTTCGCGATTTGCAAAGCGAAGCAGGTCGGCAATCCGGCTCGGATGCCCGGCTGTGACGAGCTGTTGCAAGATGACGCAATCCTGTCCGGAGAGATTGTGCGCGCGCGCCTCGGGTCCGAGCAGTGAGCCCGCGAACCGGTAAAAAGCTTCACCAGCGCAGATCAAGGCCTGCTCGAATTCCGTTACCGCGGCCTCGTGCGCCGTTCGCGCCAGGTGAGGGGGCGCCGGAGGCGTGCGTGGCTCGGCGGGGGACTTTGTTTCCGGCTTCGCTTGCTTGGTCTTCGATCTTGTCATGCCCGTTGACTCGCTGAAAGTGCGTTGTAGAATACAATTGAAATTAAGCAAATGCGAGCTGTCATTCGATGAGCGTGGTCCTTTACGAATTGCTCGGTCTGCATGACCGCCGGTACAGCCAGTTCTCGTGGCGGACACGGCTGGCATTGGCTCACAAAGGTGTGCAGGCGGAAATCCGCGGCGTGCGGGTCAGCGATAAGGATGCGATCGCGTTCAGTGGCCAAGGTAAGGTTCCGATCCTCGTCGACGGGGAGAGGGTTATTCCCGATTCCTGGGCGATCGCCGAGTATCTGGAGGGCCGGTATTCCAAGGAGCCCAGTCTCTTTGGCGGTGAAATAGGGCACGGATTGAGCCGTTTCATCAACGCATACGTTGATCGCACGCTTGTCCCGAAGCTTGTGCCCCTGCTGATGATCGATGTCGTCGCTTGTGTTGACGAAGCCGATGGTCATCATCTTCGCAGTCAGATGGAGCGCGCCTTCCGCGCTACACTCGAAACGCTCGCGGAAAATCGCGAGAAGGATATCGTCGCATTCCGTAAATTGCTTGATCCGGCCAGAGCTGCTTTGCGCACCCAGCCGTTTCTCAGTGGCGCAAATCCGGCCTACGCGGACTACATCCTGTTCAGCCTGATGCAATGGGCTCGCATCGTAAGCGCTTTCGATGTCCTGGAGGCGGACGATGCAGTCGCCGCCTGGAGGGAGCGGATGCTGGATTTGTATGATGGCCTGGCCAGGACAGCGCCGGCGCGTGCGGAGTCTCCGACTGGCTGACGCGCGTTCTCTTTGACTGCGGCCCGAAACCGGGCCGTGCAAAAAAACAAGATCGCCGAACGTCTGCGACGGAAAACGGCGACTAACGCAAGGGAGAGGAACATGAAATTCAAGGCTGGAATAATTGCGACGGCAGCGGCCATAGCCACAACTGTGCAGCCGGCAATAGCCCAGGAAAAGCTGAAGATCGGCGTCATGGCAACCTTGTCCGGGCCGGCGGCTGTTCTCGGGCAACATATGCGCGATGGTTTTTTGCTTGCGGTCAAGGATCTGGGTGGCAAGCTCGGCGGCCTCGATACTGAGATCATCGTTGTCGACGACGAACTCAAGCCGGATGTCGGTGTTCAGAAAATTCAGGCGCTTCTGAGCCGCGACAAGGTCAACGTTGTTGTGGGAACGACCTTTTCCAATGTGCAAATGGCAATCGCCAAGCCGGTCTTCGATTCCAAGACCGTCATGATCGGCACGAATGCGGGGCCGTCGCCTCTCGCGGGGAAGAACTGTTCACCCTGGTTCTTCTCGACGGCCTGGCAGAATGACCAGAACCACGAAGTCATGGGCAAGTATGCTCAGGATGCTGGCTACAAGCGGCTGGTTCTGATCGCGCCAAATTATCAGGCCGGCAAGGACTCGATGGCTGGCTTCAAGCGCCATTACAAGGGCGAAATCGTCGATGAGATCTTCAGTCAGGTCAACCAGCTCGATTTCTCATCGGAGATCGCGCGCGTCGCGAGCCTCAAGCCGGATGCGATCTTTGTCTTCCAGCCCGGCGGCATGGGAGTGAACTTCGTCAAACAATATGCCCAGGCCGGACTCAAGGACAAGATTCCACTTCTGTCTGCTTTCACAGTCGATGAGACGACGTTGGTGGCGACGCAGGATGCGGCGCTGGGCCTTCAGTCGGGATCCCATTGGGCGCACAATCTCGATAACCCGGCCAACAAGAAGTTCATCACGGACTTCGAGGCGACTTATAAATACGTGCCGGCACAGTATGCGAACCAGGGCTACGATGCGGCACTTTTGATCGATGCAGCCATCAAATCCACGGGCGGCAACATCAGTGATCGAGAGGCTTTGCAGGCAGCGATGAAGAAGGCGAAATTCACGTCTACGCGTGGTCCCTTCAAGTTCAATAACAACGGATTTCCTATCCAGGACTTCTATGTTGTCACCGCTACGAAACGTGCGGACGGAAAGTACGTCACGGAGGCCTCAAAAAAGGTCTTCGAAGGATACGGTGATGCCTACGCAAAAGAGTGTCCTTTGAAATAACGCAGTGGATGAGGCTGCCATGCGGGGAGGGATGCTTTGACTGGATCAGACCGCTTCCAAGCTGAGACGCCGGATTTGTCTCCAGCCGGTCCTTCTCTTGTCTCTGCGACGCTGCGCGACTGGATGGATAGTCACGCAGCTGGGGCGGGAGATCGGATTGCATGTGTCGGACCGCATGGTGCGACGACATACCGATCCCTGCATTCCCGCGCGCTTGCGCTGGCATCGCGGCTGCACAGTCTCGGTGTCGCGCGCGGCGATGTGATTGCCGTACAGCTGCCCAACGGGCTTGAATTCCTGCTGTCGTATCTTGCCGCTGGATATGTCGGCGCGATCTTGCAAACCGTGCATATGCCATACCGCGCGGCTGAAATCGTGCCGCTCCTGCAACACAGCCGGGCAAAGCTCCTGATCTGCTTGTCGCGCATCGGAGATTTCAGCCCGACCGAGCTGGTGCTTCTCAATCGCGACAAACTGCCGGATATCGCCGCTGTCATGGCAGTCGGCTCCGACGTGCCCGACGGAGCAATTGCTTTCGATGCCGACAAGGAGATGTCGCATGGCGCGCTGGATGAGCGTCCCAATCCTTCCGATAATTTCCTGCTGCTCTACACCTCGGGGACAACGGCCGCGCCCAAGGGCGTGCCGATTTCGTATCAAAAGTTTCTGACGAATGCCCGACACAGCGCCCCGGAGCTTGGCGTCGGCGCCGCTTCCATTCTGCTGTCAGGAGCGCCCTTCACACATCTGTACGGCATCTTCTCGATCAATCTCGCCCTGTCCCAAGGTGCAACGATCGCGATCCTGCCGGCCTTCACGCCAAAGGCGTTGGCAGAGGCGATCGAAAGCTTGCGGCCGACAGGCATATTCGT
Source organism: Pseudomonadota bacterium (assembly GCA_023423415.1). Lineage (GTDB taxonomy): Bacteria > Pseudomonadota > Alphaproteobacteria > Rhizobiales > Xanthobacteraceae > Pseudorhodoplanes. The sequence goes on from JAFAFP010000011.1 coordinate 14,708, forward strand.
CGCTCCTGCGCATGTTGCAGCCTGTCTGAATGATGGATTGCTGACTAAGGACAATCTTGCATCGCTGAGCTTCGCATTGATTTCGGGCAGCGTGTGTCCGCCAGATCTTGCGCGTAGCCTTCAAAGGCTGATGCCAGGCGGTGCAGTGTGCCAGCTCTGGGGTATGAGTGAAATGCAGGCGGGGTCGTTCACTCGCCCCGGTGATCCGGAAGATATCCGATTGACGACTGCCGGCCGGGCAACGCCGGGTACCGAGCTTCGCGTGTTGGATGACACTGGCGAAACCTGCATCGATGTCGAAGGCGAACTGCAAACACGTGGTCTCTCGGTATTCGACGGCTATCTCTCCAATCCTCAGGCGACCAAAGACGCTTTCACGGACGGCGGCTGGTTTCGAACCGGCGACCTCGCCGAAATTGATGCACGCGGCAACATCAAGATCACGGGACGCATGAAGGAGGTCATCAATCGCGGCGGGGTGAAGTTCAACCCGGCGGATGTGGAAGCGGCCATCTGCTTGCATCCGGCTGTCGCGAGTTGCGCGATCGTCCCGATGCCAGATCCGGTGCTTGGGGAGCGAGCCTGCTGCTTCATGGTCACGCAGCCGAATACCACAGTCGGTCTTGACGATATCAAATCCTGGCTTGCCGAGAAGAACATTGCCAAGAACAAATGGCCAGAGCGGATCGAATTGATCGCTGAGATGCCGATGACTCCGACGCGCAAGATCAAAAAGGCCGAATTGACGGCTCTTGCTGCAGGCTTTCGATGATCGACCTTTATACGTGGCTGACACCGAACGGGCGCAAGGTGTCGCTGATGCTGGAGGAAACCGGTCTTGCCTATCGCGTCGTTCCCGTTGATATCGGGCGCGGTGACCAGTTCGCACCGGACTTCCTGACGATCAGTCCGAACAACAAGATTCCCGCGATTGTGGACCATGACGGCCCGGGAGGGGCGCTGCCGATATTCGAGTCGGGCGCGATCCTGGTTTATCTCGCAGAAAAATCCGGACGATTTCTGCCCGCCGAGCCTCGGAAGCGTTGGGATGTGTTGCAGTGGCTTCAGTTCCAGACGGCAAGCCTTGGGCCGATGCTTGGACAGGCGCAGCATTTCGTCCATTACGCGCCAGAGAAAGTGTCTTATGGCATCGACCGCTACACGGCGGAGGCACGTCGGCTTTACGGCGTCCTCGATCGGCGTTTGAGTTCGAACGCTTATCTTGCGGGGGCTGACTATTCCATCGCCGACATTGCGACCTGGCCCTGGATCCGCGCCTGGAAAATTCAGGGCATCGACCTGTCTGTGTTTCCGCACGTGGCGCGATGGTTGCACGCGATCGAGGAGCGGCCCGCTGTATTGCGAGAACGCGCGGTCCTGGCAGACCGGCGTCGCGGAACATCGGGGCCGCTAACGAACCAGGAGCGCGACGTCCTTTTTGCGAGCGCGAATGGTAGTCAGGATGCGACCGTAAGCCCTGAAAAAGGATCAGTAAAATGAAAGTGGCCGTAGTCGGCGGCGGTCCTGCCGGACTCTATTTTGCGCTCCTTTTGAAGAAGGGCTTTCCGTCAGACGAGATTGTTGTCTACGAACGCAACCGCGCCGACGACACCTTTGGTTTCGGGATCGTCTTGTCTGACGAAACCCTGGGCAATCTGCGGACTGCCGACGAAGAAAGCTGGCGCGAGATTCGTGACAACTTTGCTTATTGGGACGACCTTTATACGCATTATGAAGGCGAGGTATTGCGCTCCACCGGACATGGTTTCTCGGGTGTGGAAAGACTTACGCTGCTCAAAATTCTGCAGAAGCGTTGCGAAGAGCTTGGCGTCGATGTCCGTTTTGGTGAGGAGGCGCCGGATATTGCCGGGCTTGCAGCCAGCACGGATTTGGTGATTGGCGCGGATGGGGTGAACAGCGCAGTCCGGGACGCTCTGAAAGATCGAATTCTGCCGCGGGTCGATTTGAGGACGAATCGATTTGTCTGGCTGGGCTCGACGCTGCCACTGCCGGGTTTCACGTATTTCTTTGTGAAGGACGCGTCCGGAGGTGTCTGGTCGGTCCATTCCTATCAATACAAGCGCGGAGCCTCGACCATCGTCGTCGAGACGTCGGCGGAAAATTTCGCGCGCTCAGGTCTCGATGAGGCCGATGAAAAGGCTACGGCAAGATTCCTGGAGGGTTTGCTGGCCGACTTCCTGCGCGGTCATCCGCTTTCGGTCAATCGCTCGATCTGGCGACGCTTTCCGACCATCCGATGCAAGTCGTGGCACCATCAGAATGTCGTTCTGCTTGGCGATGCGGCCCATACGGCGCATTTCTCGATCGGCTCGGGCACAAAACTTGCGCTTGAGGATGCGATAGCGTTGTTCGGTGCTGTTTCAGAACAGCGCAACAACATTCCCGAAGCCCTGGCAATCTATGAGACCAGACGCCGTGAGGAAGTCGAGAAGACGCAGCACGCCGCGGATGTGAGTTTGCGCTGGTTCGAAACCGTCCATCGCCTGTGGGGGATGGAGCCAATACAATTCAATTACAGTTTGCTGTCGCGGTCCAAACAGATCACGCACGAGAATCTGCGAATGCGGGATCCGGCGCTGGTTGAGGATATCGAGCGATGGTTTCAGCAAGATAGCAGTATGCAGGCCGCTTCAGAAGCACGCGACAACGCGCGGCCTCGACCACCAATGTTTACGCCGTTCCGGCTGAGATCGGTTGAATTGGCAAACCGGGTGGTCGTTTCGCCCATGTGTCAATATTCAGCCGAGGACGGCCTGCCGAATGACTGGCATCTCATGCATCTCGGCTCGCGTGCCGTGGGTGGGGCCGGTCTGATCGTAACCGAAATGACGGTCGTGTCGCGGGATGGGCGGATCACTCCGGGATGTGCAGGAATGTACCAGCCGGCGCATGTTCATGCTTGGAAGCGGATTGTCGACTTCGTCCATCAGCACAGCGCTGCGAAGATTTGCCTGCAATTGGGGCATGCGGGCCGTAAAGGGTCTACGCAGCTCGGCTGGGAAGACATGGATCGCCCGCTCAAAGCCGATAACTGGTCTCTTATTTCGGCGTCGGCGATTCCGTATTTCCCGGACAGCCAGGTGCCGCGCGAGATGACGCGCGACGATATGGATCAGGTCCGCGATCAGTTCGTTGCTGCCGCAGGCAGCGCGAATGAGAGCGGGTTCGATATGATCGAACTGCATCTCGCGCACGGTTATCTTCTTGCAAGCTTCCTTTCTCCGGTCACGAATCGACGGATCGACGACTATGGCGGTTCGCTTGAAAACCGGATGCGTTTCCCCTTGGAGGTTTTCGACGCCGTTCGTCGGCGCTGGCCATCGGACAAGCCGATCAGCGTGCGTCTGTCGGCGACCGACTGGATCGAAGACGAGGGATTGACGGGCGACGATGCGGTTCAGATTGCGCGGATGCTCAAGGAGCATGGTTGCGATCTGATCGATGTTTCGACGGGACAGACATCGCCGGACTCCCGGCCGGTTTACGGACGGATGTATCAGACACCGTTTGCGGAGCAGATCAGGGCCGAGGTCGGGATGCCGACAATGGCTGTCGGGGCGATTACAAGCGCGGATCAGGTCAACACCATTCTCGCCTCCGGGAGAGCGGATCTTGTCGCACTCGCGAGGCCGCATCTCGCCGACCCGCATTTCACGCTCAAGGCCGCTGCCGAATACGAAGTCGATGATTGTGTCTGGCCGGTGCAGTATCTCTCAGGACGCCAGCAACTGCTTTCCTCCGTCAAGAAAGCAAAAGCGGAGGCGCAGTTGACCGCAGCCGCTCTCAAGAAGTTGCAAGGAGTCATCCAGTGAGCGATCGCGGGTCCGGGATGCAGGTGGCCCTGGAGACGATCATCGAATGGGGAGATTGCGACGAAGCAGGGATCGTCTTCTATCCGCGCTATTTCTATTGGATGGATTGCGCCTTCCAGAAATTTCTTCGCTTGAGGGGGTCGAGTCAGCGCGAGCTGCGATCCAAATTCGGTGCACGCGGTACGCCTTTGGTGTCTGCGAAAGCCGATTTCAGGGCGCCGGCAACATACGATCAACCGCTTGTCGTGAAAGCCGCCGTCATCGAGTGGGGGCGCTCCAGTTTCCGCCTTGCGTATCGCGGGCTGAGTCAGGATACGCTCATATTTGAGGGCGAAGAGACGCGGATATGGGCTGTACCGGGTGTGGGAGGAGGAATCCGTACGGCACCGGTTCCTTCCGAAGTCCAGAAAATGATGTCATGAGCATGACAAGCCGTCGTAACCAAACCGGTCGACCGGTCAGGCGAACAGCGTACGGACATCCATGAGTACGACGCTCCTCCTTGTGCAGACCTTGAACGGTCTGCAACTCGGCGTTCTGCTGTTCCTGATCGCGGCGGGATTGACGCTGGTGTTCGGCGTGATGGATTTCATCAATCTCGCGCACGGCGTCCAGTACATGCTGGGCGCCTATCTCGCGGTGATGTTCTACGCGA
>JAFAFP010000079.1 GCA_023423415.1 Pseudomonadota bacterium
TCGAGCATGCGCTTGTGGTGCTTGGTCCGCAGGAACCAACCCACCGCGACCACGAAGATCGCACCGGCCGCAGCCGCCCAGAAATGCAGCGCATGCAGGGTCTCGGCGTCGAGAACACCGATGAGCGCGTTGTCCTTCGCCATGATGTCGCCGGCCACCCAGCCCAGCAGAGCCGCACCGGCCCAGACCAGGATCGGGAAACGATCGAGCAAGGACATCAGCAGCGCCGAGCCGGCGATGATCAGCGGCACTGACGTGACCAGGCCGAAGATGATCAGGACCGTCTTGATGGTTGCGGCATGGGCGAGGTCCACCGTCGCGGCTGCCGATTCCGCTGCTGCGGCAATGGCGATCACGTTGTCGAGGCTCATCACGATGTCGGCGATGGCGACGATGCGGACCGCCCGCCAGAGGTTGTCGGCAGCGGCAACCTTGCCCTCGCCGTGATCCTCCTCCGGCACCACCAGCTTGACCGCCACCCACAGCAGCAGGATGCCGCCAACGAGTTTCAGGTACGGATATTCCATCGCCTGCGCGACGACGAGCGTGAACACGATGCGCAGGCCTACGGCGACACCGGCGCCGAGGACCATGCCCCAGAACCGCTCGCGTGCAGGCAGCATCCGGCAGGCCATCGCGATCACGACCGCGTTGTCCCCTGACAGGATGATGTTGATTCCGATGATTTTTCCCGCAGCCACCCAGAAGGCGGGCGAGAACAGATCCGCCAACAGCGTTTCCACCAGTTACCCCTATTGATCTTGAGTCATGTGTTTTTACGACCGTAAATCTACAGGGGCAACTGTATTAGGTATTCCAGACTGTGGAACTTTGGCCGTCAGTCATAAGAAATCATAAGAAAAAAGGCGCGGCCTTTTCAGACCGCGCCCGCTAACATCCTGACAATTCACACGATCTTTTCGGCGAAGCATCCGCCTCGCCCGACCTGCGACAGATCAGCCGACGATCTCGTTGCCCGAAAAGAACTGGGCGATTTCCTGAGCGGCAGTTTCAGCCGCATCGGAACCGTGCACCGAGTTCTCGCCGACCGACTTGGCGTAGAGCTTGCGGATGGTGCCATCGGCAGCCTGCGCCGGGTTGGTCGCACCCATGATTTCGCGGTACTTGGCGACGGCATTCTCGCCTTCGAGGACCTGGACCACCACCGGCGCCGAGATCATGAACTCGACGAGTTCGCCGAAGAACGGCCGCTCACGGTGAACGCCATAGAAGGTCTCGGCTTCGGCCTTCGACATGCGGATGCGCTTCTGCGCGACGATCCGCAAGCCCGCCTTCTCGATCACCGCGTTGATCGCGCCGGTCAGGTTACGCGCGGTCGCGTCCGGCTTGAGAATCGAAAAGGTGCGCTCGATCGCCATGAGAAACGTCCTTGAATGTCTGAAAAAGTGACCCGGAAGGGATTGCGCGCGGCTTATAGCGGCGGGGCTGCCGTCCGGCAAGGCAAGGCAAAAACCGTCTTGAAGATGCGCTGAGGGGTTGGACGGTGGCTGCCGCGTCAGGCCGCCGCACCCGCATGGCCAATTTTCAATCGAACGGTTTCCGCCCTCGCAGCGACCACTCCATACGGGATGCGATGAAGCATCCGCTGACAGGAGATGAACATGATCCGCAAGTTCGCCATTGCATTCGCTGCAGTTGCCACCGTTGGCGTCGCCTCCCTCGCCTCGACTGCGCCTGCCGCGGCCGGCTGGAAGGGCCATCACCACCACCACTGGCACGGCCATAAGCATTGGGGTCACGGTCACGGCCACGTCCGCCCGATCTATTACGGTGGTTGCTGGCGAAAGGTGTGGGTGCATTCGCCGTATGGCGGCTTCTTCAAGCGCATCAACGTCTGCTACTGATTACGAACGGACGCTTTCCGATGCGCAAAAGAGCCCTGCCCTCGTGAGAGGTTCAGGGCTTCTTTTTTCTGGATCGTCGTTCGCAGCAGCTTCAGTGCTTAACGATCACAGGACGTGAAGCGGCCATAGCCGAGATCGATCTGGCACGGGCTGTAGACGCTTGGCCGATAAGGCCGCCCGGAAGGATCGAACGAGGGATCAGCCGCAAACGAGCGATAGGGCGCGGGATAGCCGCCGCCATAAGCATAGCTGCCGCGGTAGCCATAGCCTCTATTGTAGCTATATCCGCTTTTTTTCGATGGCTTCTTCTTCGTTTTTTGCTTCTGCGCCGAAAAGAAATCCGTTTGATTGGATAATCCGGCGGCCTTTGCAGGCGTCAGGCCGACGGACAGGGTAACGACCGCAAATGCGCCTGCGATGGCGATAGCAGCGAGATGTTTCATCGGGGGCCTCTTCAAATTGGTTCCCGGATTCCAACCCATCGCCGCACGGAAAGTTCGCACATCGTTTTCCAGAGGATCACACCAGCGCCATCAACCGCGTCGGCCCGCCCGTTGCGCCCTTCACTTTTGCGGCACCGACAACAAGCGTCGCGCCCGCCGGAGGCACCTGATCGAGGTTGGCGACACATTCCAGCCCCCAGCGGCCGGATGGCAGCCACAGGTAATGCGTCTTGAAATCCTTCGACGGACCGTGATCGAGCGACAATGTATCGACCGCAAGTCCCGCAACCTTGCGTTCCGTGAGCAGCCATTGCGCCGCGTCCGGCGACACGCCCGGAAAGTGGAACACGCCCGCTGCATCCTTGCCGGCGAACTTCGCTTCGTCGGCGGCGTATCGACTCCAACCTGAATGCATTGCGACACAGGCCTTGTCGGGAATGCGGCCATGCTTCTCTTCGTACATCGCAAGGTCGGCACGGCTCATCTGATAGTCGGAGTCTTTCGCCGCTTGCGAGGACACATCGATCACCGCCAACGGCACGACCAGAGATGCAACAGCAAGCTGATCGGCGGTTGCGCCGTTCTCCGAGAAATGGATCGGCGCATCCAGATGCGTGCCGGCATGTTCGACGATCCGCCACCAGTAAAGATTGAAGCCGTCCCGCTTGAGATCGAACTGCTTCTGCATCTCGATGCCGGGCACGCCGAAGAAGGTCGGGAAATCGGGCGACATCGTATGCGTGAGGTCGACCACGCGGGTGAAGCTGCGTGTCTGCGCGATGCTCGGCACCGCTGTCGCTGCGAAGGCTGTCGCAGCGGCAGCGCCCTTGAACAAGCCGCGCCGGCTCAGCGCATGTCGAACCGCTTCTTCACATCCTGGAACGCACATGCGCGCCTCCTGTCGCTAAGATGCACCTTTGAAGATTGTGCCGGTCGCGCACAAAAACGCAACGCGACATCATCTATCGACGCTTGTACTCGCGCCTGCGGCCGCCGAAGAGCGCTCCGCTACCTCGGCGGCGCAGAATCATCTAAGCTTTGAACCTCGTGGTTGGGGCACGACATCAGACTTCTTTTCTTTTTTTGGCGTGAAAGTCGAACGCGCGGCGAGATCGCTGCGCGACTATATTGTGCGACGCCGCGGCACACGACATTTTAGTTCAAGTCCGAATTTATTTCATGGAGACTATCGTGCCTCGGAAACTGAAAGCCGCACTTGCGGTCACCGCAAGCTGCGTCGCTCTGGTCTGTTCTGACATCCGGTTTGAAGCTGCGGCTCATGGTGTGCATCGGCCCCGTCTCGGCGCCAGCCACAAGACGCCGTCCGGAGCGCCCGAAACCTGGGGCACCTATTGCATCACCGAGTTGGCGCCACTCTTTCGCGAAGCCATCGCGCTGGCCGCCGCGAACAACGCAGCGACCGCGAACGACGCCTCACCCACAGGCGACGCAAAGACAGCAACCTCACCGGCGACGCCCAATATCGCTCCGCCCAAGCATACGCCTGCACAAGCCGCGACGCCGCCTGCATCGAACATTCCGTTACTGAAGCCGCTGCCGCCGTCGCTGTCAGCCAAGCCGCAAGAGCAGACCGACAAGATCACGGTCTATGTTGCGCGCAAGATCGTCACGATGGATCCGGGCTGGCCGACTGCCACAGCCGTCGCCGTCAAGGACGGGCGTATCCTGTCTGTGGGCTCACTGGACGATCTCAAACCCTGGCTCAATCGCTTCCCTTACGAAATCGACAAGCGCTTTGCCGATCGCGTCATCTATCCGGGTTTTGTCGAAGCCCATGGACATCCCGTCATGGGATCGGTCGCCATCAGCCTTCCGCCGCTGTCCTACTTCCCGTTGCGCAATCCCTATGGCCCGGATTTCCCGGGCGTGAAAACGCGCGACGGCGCCATGGCGTTGCTCGCGAAATACGTCAAGCAAGCCACCAAGCCTGACCAGACGATTCTGACCTGGGGCTACGATGTTGTGGCGATGGGCGGCGCCCTGCCGACCCGGGCCGACCTCGACGCGGTCTCGAAAACCCAGCCGATCATCGTCTGGGATGCGTCGGAGCATTATGTCTTCGCCAACAGCGCCGCGATCCAGAAATACGGCATCACCAACGATCTGGTCGCCAAGACGATCGGCGCCGGCAAAAATCCGGACGGCAGTTCGAACGGACAGTTTCTGGGAACGGAAGCGGCGAAGATCATCGTCCTCAAGCCGCTGTCGGAAATCCTGACGCCGGAGGAAGGCCGCAAGCGGTTGCGCTATCTCAGCGCCCTGATGCAGCAGGCCGGCATCACCACCACCGGCGACCTGTTTTACGGCGGCGTCAATCTCCCGCTCGAGAACATGCTGACGAAAGACGTCTTCGGGGAGAAGAATTCAATCGCCCGCATCGTTCACGTGGCCGACGGCGTCACCTTCACCCAGCTCTACGG
>JAFAFP010000178.1 GCA_023423415.1 Pseudomonadota bacterium
ATAATCAGCAGTTCCATCAGATGATCGTTGGCCGGGAACGAGGTGGACTGCACGACGAACACGTCGGCACCGCGCTCGTTCTCCTGGATCTCGCCGAAAATCTCCATGTCGGCAAAGCGGCGAACCACTGCCTTGGTCATGGGGACTTTCAGATAGTCGCAAATGTCGGCCGCAAGCGCAGGGTTGGAATTGCCGGCGACGAGCTTGATCGCTCCGTTTTTCGCCATCCTACTCCTCGCTCGTATCGGAGCCTGATGCCGAAAGGCGAAAGCGGTTCGGAGGCACCAAACTCAAATTGTCAGAAACGATCGCGTTTCGATCCAGGGCCGGAAGGCCAAGGCTCGTCGCAATCCATGCGGCGCCGGACTGATACAGGCGCGGCCGGAGCGGTGCAATATGGCTGGATTTATTGTCCGAAAGTTTTTCGCGCTTGGTTATTGCGGGGCTGCAAGTGCCATCCGGCCAGTTCGGGGCGTGGGCCGACGGGATGGAACCGGCGCCGCAGCTTCGGCCGCAGCGGGTTTCTTCGAGGCCGCATCATCATTGCTCGCTATGGCGGTGGACGGAGAATCGGGCTCGGACGCCGGCGCAGTCGCGGGCAAGCTGTCGCTGCCCCGGAAATAACCGGCGAGCTGCTGCATGCCGTTCTTGGCGATACGCCCCAATACCTCGTCGTTCACGGCTTGCCAGGCGTCCCGGCCAGCGCGTCCGGCCTTTTCCTCGCCGCTCAGACGCACCACCCGCGCCGCCTGGGCGTCGTAAACATCCCACACCCAGGAGACAGTTGCCTGCCCTTTGTAAACGCCGACCGCCGTGTAGCCGCGGACGCGATAAGGCGCGAAGCCCTCTCGGGTAACGACCGGCACCTGACGCGCCTCGGCCTCGTCGCTCAGCTTGCTGACCAGCTTCTGGAAGACGGCGGCCGGCGGACCATCGATCGAATCGAACGCTACGGTAGCGCCCTGCCCGCCCTGCAATCCGGCCGTTTGCTGCTGTCCGGTCGTGGTGCAGGCCGCGACCGACAAAGCAAAAGCCAGTACGCCAGCGATGCGCGCCGCTGCACTCCGCATGAAACCCCCGTTACCGGCCGTTCGGACTCTTGCGGGTCCTTCAGGCTGTTAACGGATTGGTAACGTTTCTTAACGGAGTGGTCCAGCCGGTCTCTAAGCGGTCAAGACAATAGCGTTAATATGCCGGCCGTAATCCGGCTCGGCCCGGTGTGTCGACCGACGATAGCTGTAGAAGCGATCGGGATCGGCATAGGTGCAAAGCCTCAGATCCTCGAACCGATCGATCCCATTTTGCTCGAGGCGAGCGCCGATAAAGCCCGGAAGGTCGAACATGGCGTGACCCACGCGCTCGGCCGGCGCAAAAAAGCGCGCATAATCCTGATGCTCGCGGACGAACTGGTCCACGAAATCCTGGCTAACCTCGTAATTCTCCTGCCGGATCAGCGGACCGAGTGCGACGGTCGTCCTGCTGCGATCGGCCCCAAGCTTCTCCATGGCATCGACGGTATTTTCGATGACGCCAAAAAATGCCCCGCGCCAGCCGGCATGCGCCGCGCCAATGACACCGGCCTCTTCGTCCGCGAACAGCAGTGGGCCACAATCCGCCGTGCTGACGCCGATGGCCAATCCCGGTGTTTTGGTCACGATCGCGTCGGCCTTTGGCCTCGCGTCGTTGGTCCAAGGGGTGTTAGCCACAACAACCTGCGGCGAATGAATCTGGTAGGCCGACAGAAAATGCTCAGGCGCGACGCCAAGATGGCGCGCCATACGCGCGCGGTTCTCCGTGACATGCGCAGGGACATCGTGTGAACCGACCCCGCCATTCAAGCTGGCATAGATGCTATCCGATACGCCGCCGGCGCGCGTGAAGAACGCATGGCGAATACCGCCAACCCCGGACAACAACTTTGACTCAACCATCATTCGGACACCAATCCTGGCAACGGCCCAAGCTTCGGATCGCAGATCGCCATCACCTTGAACAATTCACCCATGCCGGTCTTGCCGCCTTCGGTGAGACGCGCAACACCGGACGTAATGCTTTCGGCCTGTTCCGGCGTGGCGTTCTTCAGCAAAGCTTCGGCCCGCGCTTCGATCCCAAGCTCGCGCAGGAACCGAGCCTGCGTGACCGGCCCTTGTACCGAGGCTCCGATGCTCTCCGCGGCCTGACCCAGAATGAAGAAATCGACATGCGCCGTGATGTCGATCAGTCCCGGCGCTGAGAGCGGATCAGCGAAAGCATGCCCGTTGATTGACTGCAATGTCTCGCCGACGTCGCTTTGAGTATGCCCGTAATCGATGATCAGAGCTGCGCCGTTCTTCACAACGCGACGGCCTATGTCGAGGACATTGAGATCATCGCGCCATTCGAACACCGAGTCGATCGGCGCGTCCTTGATCTTCTGCGGCAGGAAGCGATCGAACTGCGGCAGCGGGTCCGAAGAAACGCCAAGCGCGAATTCGCCTTTGGCATTCAGGCCGATCACTCGCTCATGCCATCCGTCTTTTTGCTTCACGACCTGATGGACCGGAAGCGCATCGATATATTCATTGGCGAGGATGATCGTCGGCCCCTCCGGAACGTCGAGAAGATGGCGATGCCATGCGATCGGCACGTCGACATCGCTCAGCGTCTGACGTTGCGCAGCCTCCAGGGTCGGGCTGATTTCGACCAGGTGCACGGATAGAGCGGAGCGGAATTTCTGCAGCACCTTCGAAGCGCGCAGCGCATCACGCATCATCGTGCCGCGCCCGGGGCCGAGTTCGACCAAGCGCACCTGCTCCGGCTCACCCAGCATACGCCAGACCGACAGCGCCCACAGTCCCAGCAACTCGCCGAAGATCTGGCTGATCTCCGGCGCGGTGGTGAAGTCACCGCCAGCGCCGAATGGATCGCGCGTGGTGTAATAGCCGTATTGTGGATGCGCTAGGCACAGCGACATGTATCGCGCTACCGGCATCGGCCCTGCGACCGAAATCAGCCGCCGAATTTCCTTCTCCAGCGGCGCCCTGCTCATGCAGTCTTGCTCCCGAGCGGCGGTTGCCGCAGCGCATACATCACGAAGCCAACGCCGGCGATGAACAGCGGGATCGACAGCAGCATTCCCATGGTCATGCCGCCCCACAAAAAGCCGAGTTGCGGGTCCGGCTCGCGGAACAATTCACAGAGGGACCGGGCCAACGCGTAAACGATAGCGAACAGGCCGACGACCAGACCCGGTCGCTTCAGCGCGCCAAGGCGGATGGCGAATGCCAGGATGCAGAATAGCAGCAGGCCCTCCAGCGCCGATTCGTAGAGCTGGCTCGGGTGGCGCGGCAGCGGCCCCGCTCCTGGAAAGACAAAGGCCCAGGGCACGTCGGTTGGCCGGCCCCACAATTCACCGTTGATGAAGTTGGCGATCCGGCCAAGGCATAAGCCGATGGGACCCGCTGCGCAGGTCAGGTCGCCCAGCGAGAGGATGGAAATACCGCGCTTGTATGCGAACAGGACCACCACCAGAACGCAGCCGGCGAAGCCGCCGTGGAACGACATGCCACCAGTCCAGACCTGGAAAATCTCCAGCGGGTGTGCGGCAAAATGCGCCGGATTGTAAAACAGCACATAACCCAGCCGCCCGCCCAGAACGATGCCGAGTGTCACCCAGACGATGAAGTCGTCGAAATCGGTGACCGTCAGCGGCGCGGGGCCGCCCCAAAGCGACTCTCGTTTGATCAGATATCGCGCATAGAGCCAGCCCAGCAGGATGCCGGCGATATAGGCGAGCGCGTACCACCGGATCGCAAAGGGACCAATGCTGATCAGGATGGGATCGAAATTCGGAAATGGTAGGGCCGAGATCGGCATGTGGCGTATTCCAAGCGACGCAACATTTGCCTTATGCGTTACTCGTCAGACCCCGGCAACCGTCGAACGCTTGCGGGGCTGCGGCTGCTGAGCCATATCACCCGATAGCGTCTTTCAGGTAACGCCAAGGACAACGCCATGACCCAGACTTCCGGCCGCTTCTTCGACGAAATCGCCCGGCTGATGAATGACGCTGCCGGCGTTGCCCAAGGCGTGCGCCGCGAATTCGACACTCTATTCAAGACCCAGGCCGAACGCTGGTTGCGCGACCTCGATCTCGTCAAGCGTGAGGAATTCGAGACGGTCAAGGACATGGCGCGCCTCGCCCGCGAGGAAAATGAGGCGCTCAAGACCCGCGTGGCCGCGCTGGAGGCGAAGCTGGGCCTCTCAACACCTTCGACCAGCGACTCTCAACCCGACATTAATGATATGCGGCTCGACGGCTGATCGACCGACCAGACCCGAAATTTCGGGCTTTTCTTGCCATTCCGGCCTCCCGCCGGTATAAGCGCGCGCGATCTGCGGCCCCTGCACCCCTGGAGGCTTGCCGCAGGCTGTTTCATCACAATCTGACAAGGACTTAGCGCTATGACGACCGTCAAGGAAATCAAGGCGACGTTGCGTCCGAAGGCCGGCAAGGGGGCCGCTCGGAGCGTTCGTCGCGAAGGCCGTACCCCGGCTGTTATCTACGGTGCCAACGAAGCCCCGCTCGCGATCGCGATTGATCACATCGACATCCGCACCAAGATCTATGCGGGTCACTTCCTCACCACGCTGTACGACATCGACATCGACGGCAAGAAGCATCGCGTGATTCCGCGCGACTATCAGCTCGACCCGGTGAAGGATTTCCCGATCCATGTGGATTTCATGCGCCTTGCGCCTGGCTCGCTGATCCGGGTCAACGTACCGGTGCACGTCATCAACGCGGACCAGTCGCCTGGCGTAAAGCGCGGCGGCGCGGTCAACATCGTGACCCACACTCTCCCGCTGCGTTGTCCGCCTGATCGCATCCCGCAGTCGATCGAGGTCGACGTTGCCGGTCTCGAGATCAACTCATCGAAGCACCTGAGCGACATCCAGCTCCCAGAAGGCGTGAAGCCGATTGCGCGCGACGAGGACATGACCCTCGTCACCATCGTGGCGCCGTCTGGCTTCGCAGAAGAAACCCGCGCCGCCGAAGCCGCTGCTGCCGCTCCGGCCGCTGGTGCTGCCCCGGCTGCCGGTGCTGCCGCCGCTGGTGGCGACAAGAAGCCTGCCGAAAAGAAGTAACAACGAGACGGCGGGGCTTAACGTCCCGCCTTTTACCCCATGCTGCTTTTGGTCGGGCTCGGCAATCCGGGCGCTCGCTACGCGGGCAATCGGCACAATATCGGCTTCATGGCGGTCGAGGCGATTGCAAAACGCCACGGCTTTGCGCCGTGGCGTCGCCGTTTCCAGGGCGTCGCCACCGAAGGTTCGCTCGACGGCAAGAAGACCCTTCTTCTGCTGCCGGGCACCTACATGAACGAATCCGGACGCGCGGTCGGGGAAGCGGCGAAGTTCTACAAGATCGACCTGAAAGACATTGTCGTGCTGCACGACGAACTTGAGCTGCCTCCCGGCAAGGTGCGCATCAAGGCGGGCGGCGGCAATGCCGGGCACAACGGCCTGCGATCGGTCTCCGAGCATATGGGCAATGACTACAAGCGGATGCGGATCGGCATCGGACATCCCGGCAACAAGGATCTCGTGCATTCCTATGTCTTGTCGGATTTCGCCAAGGCGGAACGCCCCTGGGTCGAGACCGTGTGCGACGCGATTGCGGACAATGCCGGTCTTCTGGCGCGCGATCAGGACTCGTCGTTCCAGAACAAGATTCATCTGACGATGGTAGCGAAGGGCTTCGATACCAACGGCAACAATTCAAAGCCGGACTAACGGCAATAGGACTACGTCATCATGGGCTTCAAATGCGGTATCGTCGGATTGCCTAATGTCGGCAAATCCACGCTTTTCAATGCATTGACGGAGACGGCGGCGGCGCAGGCGGCCAATTACCCGTTCTGCACTATCGAGCCGAATGTTGGCGAGGTTTCGGTGCCCGATCCGCGACTCGACAAGCTGGCTGCGCTCGGCAAGTCCGAGAAGATCATACCGACACGACTGACCTTCGTGGACATTGCCGGCCTCGTCCGTGGCGCATCGAAAGGTGAGGGTCTCGGCAATCAGTTCCTCGCCAATATCCGTGAAGTCGATGCCATCGCCCATGTGGTGCGTTGTTTTGAAGACACCGACATCACCCATGTCGACGGCAAGATCGATCCGATTGCCGACATCGAGACGATTGAAACCGAATTGATGCTCGCCGATCTCGAGAGCCTCGAGCGACGGGTCGATGCGCTTGAAAAAAAAGCGCGTGGCAATGACCGCGAGGCCAAAGAAACTCTCGATCTCGTTCAGCGTTCGCTGAAGCCGCTGAGGGAGGGCAAACCCGCACGCGTGGTCGAGCGCAAGCCCGAAGAAGAGAAGCTGTTCTCGATGCTCGGCCTGATGACCGCAAAGCCCGTGCTTTATGTCTGCAACGTCGAGGAAAGCGCAGCCGCCACCGGCAATGCATTCTCCGCAAAAGTCGAGGCGCGCGCCAAGGAGGAAGGCGCCGTCTCGGTCGTCATTTCCGCCAAGATCGAATCGGAGATCGCCGTCCTCTCCAAAGAAGAGCGTGTTGACTATCTGGAGGCTGTCGGCCTGAAGGAACCCGGTCTCGACCGGCTGATCCGTGCCGGTTACGGTCTGCTCGATCTCGTCACCTACTTCACTGTCGGCCCGAAGGAAGCGCGCGCCTGGACCATCACGCGCGGCACCAAAGCGCCTCAGGCCGCCGGCGTGATCCACACCGATTTCGAGCGCGGCTTCATCCGCGCCGAGACCATTGCGTATGATGACTATGTCGCGCTCTCGGGCGAAGCCGGTGCCCGCGACGCAGGTAAGCTACGCCTGGAAGGCAAGGAATATGTCGTCAACGATGGCGACGTAATGCACTTCCGCTTCGCGACCTGACGCGTGCCGCGGCTGGTTACATCCGGCCGCCACGGTCGCGAATGACGCCGAGATGCTCGTTGATGCGGAAGATTACCATCACGAGTTCGCAAACGATACGCACGAAGATGATCCCGGCGCAGAGGTATAGGATCGTCGCGATCAGTATGAAGAAGCCAGCAAAGAAATTTACCGCCATCATACCGAACGCGGTGAAGACGAAGGACAAGCTGCTCAGGACAATCAGCCCCACGGCCAACCAGTAGAAAATCCTGATCACGGTCGGAGTGATGAACCTGTCCCATTGCAGCAAATCGCTGACATTCATCATCGTGGGCTCTCAATAGGGTTTCGAATCGGGCCTGCGCATCAAGCTACCGCCCCCTGCTGCCCGGTCAATCGGCCAGGCGCCCCAGCATTGACGAGGGGAATACTGGCAGGTACGCCATTGCGTCTCTCCTCGCCGCAGGTGTTCACCCTTGCCAAAGCTGTTTTTCGAAGACTTTACGCCCGGTCAGACGATTGAGCACGGCCCGCGGATCGTCACACGCGAGGAGATCATCGCATTTGCGGCCCAATTCGACCCGCAACCAATGCATCTTGACGAAGACGCCGGACGAAGTTCCATGCTCGGCGGTTTGGGTGCATCGGGGTGGCATAGCTGCGGCATCATGATGCGCATGATCTGCGACAGCTTCATGCTCGAGGCAGCATCGATGGGCGCGGGCAGCGTAGAGGAAGTGCGCTGGCTGCATCCCGTGCGGCCTGACAACAAACTCGTGCTCAAAGCAACTGTACTCGACACACGCCGCTCACGCAGCAGGCCCGAGATGGGCATCGTTCGTTTCCTGTTCGAATTATTCAACGAGCACGGTCAAAAGGTGATGACGATGATCACGCCGACGTTGCTGGCGACGCGCAATCCGGCAGCCGCGTCATGATGAAATTTTTCGAGGATATGCGCGTTGGTGATCATGTCGTCCTCGGCTCACATCTGTTCACCGCCGAGGACATCAAGATTTTCGCCCGCCAATACGATCCGCAGCGGTTTCACATTGACGAGGCCGAGGGTAGGAACTCGCATTTCGGCGCGCTGATCGCATCGGGCTGGCACACTGGGTCGATTTGGATGCGCAAGATGGTCGATAGCAACAAGATCGCGATCGACGATATGCGCCGCCGCGGTGAGCGTATTCCGCTGATCGGTCCATCGCCCGGCTTTCGTGAAATGAAATGGCACAAGCCTGTCTTTGCCGGCGACACGGTGACCTACGCGGCCGAGATCGTTGATATGCGCATTTCGCAGTCGAAGCCCGGGCGCGGATTGGTCAATATGCTCGCCACCGGTGATAATCAGCACGGCGAACGGGTGATGAGCTTCATCAGCACCACATTTATTGAAAGGCGCGACCCGTCGCCAGCATGACCGCGATCGCCGATATCGATGCGACCAAGCGCGACGAACGCCGCGCCATGTCGGTTGCATCGGGCGCGCACGCTCTACACGACGGCTACACCGATCTGATCTACGTGATGCTGCCGATCTGGCAGGCTGAGTTCGGCCTGACTTACGCGGCCGTCGGCCTGCTGCGCGGGCTGTTCGCAGGAACGATGGCCAGCCTGCAAATTCCGGCCGGACATCTCGCCGAACGTTATGGCGTCGCCGGGATCCTTGCCGGGGGCACAGCTCTTACCGGATTCGGTTATTGCCTCGCGGGATTAAGCGGCGGTTTCACCATGCTGCTGGTGTCGCTTCTGATCGGCGGCCTCGGCGCAAGCACCCAACATCCTCTTGCCTCCGCACTTGTGGCCCGCGCCTTTTCAGGTCCTCGTTCGATGAAGGCGCTGGGCGGCTATAATTTTGCAGGTGACATCGGCAAGATGACGGTCCCGGCGCTGGCTGCAGTGATGATTGCCGTGATGCCGTGGCGGCCGTCACTGGTCATTCTGGGTTCGGCCGGATTTGTCGCAGCGTTGTTGATTTTATTGGTGACCCCGCGCTTTGCGCGAGCCGATGCAACAGGGACCACCAAGACCACCAGTGCGACTGCGCACAAACCGCGCGGCGGCCGTTATGCGTTTCCAACCCTTCTGTCGATCGGCGTGATCGACAGTGCGACCCGCATGGGTTTCCTCACCTTCCTGCCCTTCATCCTGACCGCGAAGGGCGCGAGCGTGCCGCTCATCGGCGTCGCGCTGACACTGGTGTTTGCGGGCGGCGCTGTTGGGAAACTTGTTTGCGCCTTCATCGGCTCGCGCATCGGCGTCATTGGCACGGTATATCTCACCGAAATCGTGACGCTGGTACTGGTCCTGCTGCTCCTGCCCGCATCGCTGGAAATCTCTCTCGTCATTCTGCCGATCCTCGGCGTCGCGCTGAACGGCACGTCTTCCGTGCTCTATGGTTCGGTGCCGGAATTGGTCGATGCGGAAAAACGCGCGCGCGCATTCGGCATTTTCTACACCGGCACGATCGGAGCCGGTGCGATTGCGCCGATCCTCTACGGCTTCATCAGCGATGCGATCGGCCTGACCGGCGGGGTCGTTGTCGTCGCCATGATGGTCGTGCTGACATTGCCGCTCGCTTACATGCTGCGACCCGCCTTCGCTCAGCTCCAATCGCCGAGTGCCGTCTGAACGATGGTCAGCGCCGCGACTGCGGCCGTATCGGCCCGCAGAATGCGCGGGCCGAGCGCAAGCCGCACGACATTCGGCTGACGCAAAAGCAGTGCGCGCTCGTCCTCGGCGAAGCCGCCTTCAGGTCCGATCAACACCGCCAGCGGAGTTCCTTTCTTAATCTCTGACAAGGCTGCGATCGGATTGCGGACCTCGGCATCCTCGTCGCAGAAAATCAGCCCCCGCCCGTTCGCCAGATCGTCCAGCGCCTTGGCCAGCGGCATCGCCTCCATCACATCGGCGATGGTGAGGATACCGCATTGCTCGGCGGCCTCGATCGCATTGGCCCGCATTCGGTCGAGGTTGACCCGCGCCGCCTGGGTGTGACGCGTGACCACCGGCTGGAGGCGGGAGACCCCGAGTTCCACAGCCTTCTGCACCATGTAGTCGAGCCGCGCGTGCTTCAGCGGCGCGAACAGATAATGCAGGTCGCAAGGCGGATGCTGCGGCCGCGTTTGCTCAGTGATTGTAAGCGAGACCGATTTCCGCCCCTCCGGATGCAACGACGCCAGCCACTCTCCATCCTGCCCATTGAAGATCAGAACCGGATCACCGGAACCAAGCCG
The DNA here is from genome assembly GCA_023423415.1 of Pseudomonadota bacterium. Classification (GTDB taxonomy): domain Bacteria; phylum Pseudomonadota; class Alphaproteobacteria; order Rhizobiales; family Xanthobacteraceae; genus Pseudorhodoplanes. Next base: position 10,116 of record JAFAFP010000178.1, read on the forward strand.
CAAGACGTTGATGAGATAGTTAGATTGCCCTTTGTCGAGGGGAATGGTTCCACCAAGGCAGAGAGGGGCTGCGACGAATAGTCGTGGCGTGCGGAAATCATATCGTGGCATGTCGGCCTTAAGGCTATCGGTATTGAGAGGCAGTCTGCGGCTTGGTTGGGCCGGAGGGCACCTCTATTATGCCGCGAATCGCCATTTGCCGCTCTCTCGCCGGATTTACCGGTTTGATGACGGCGGGCGCGACCCTGGTAATTCCGGGACCGGGAGAGGAAATTCCATGAGGCTACTGCACAGCCTTTCCGCAACAATGACCGTGGCTGTCCTCGTGACGACGCCAGTTCTCGCCGGGCCGCAGACGGGCCATCTCCAGCTTGCCCAGGCTGCAGCGCCAGCAGGCCCGCCCACCAGCGGCTGGAACGCGCCCGGCGGAGCTCCCGCAGCCGCTCCCATGAGCCCGCCCCCCTCCTCCGGCTGGGGTGCCCCAGGGGCAGCAACTGCACCTACCGGCCCCGGGCCCGGTGGCTGGGCACCGTCGGGGCCGCAGCGTGATTGCGGCGGCGAGTTTATGCCTCTTCGCCAGGATGCCGAGAAGAAGGCAGCGGCGATCAAGGCCGCCGCCGCGACCAAGAAGCAGCCCGCAGTTTGCGCGGCATTCAAGACCTTTGCCGCCGCCGAAGCAAAGGTCGTAAAATACGTCGAAGACCACGGTGCGGAGTGCCGGATTCCACCCGACGCCCTCAAGGCGATGAAGAGCAACCACGCCAAGACAATCGAAATCCGCACCAAGGTTTGCGACGTGGCCGCGGCTCCACAACCGCGCGCGCCGAGCCTCAGCGATGCGCTCGGCACCTCGCGTATTCCAACGGCGCCATCTGAAAGCGCCACACCCAAGCGCGGCGGCACCTTCGATACGCTGACCGGAAACACGCTGCAGCGATGACCGGGCTAGCAGGGCGCGTTGCCGATTCGACCGGTAACTGGGTCGATACGGCCGCGCCGTTATGGCTCCGCCCCTATCTGCGGCTAGCGCGGTTCGACCGTCCCATTGGCTCATGGCTTTTGCTGTTGCCGTGCTGGTGGTCTGCCGGCCTCGCCGCCATTGCCGCCGGACGGCCCTATCCTGACCCGTGGCATGTTCTGCTGTTCTTCATCGGCGCATTCGTGATGCGCGGGGCCGGATGTACCTGGAATGACATCACCGACCGCCATCTGGATGCCCAGGTGGAACGCACCCGGTCGCGTCCGATTCCGTCAGGTCAGGTCACGGTCAAACAGGCTGTGGCGTTCCTGGTCCTGCAGGCTCTGATAGGCCTGATCGTACTTCTGCAATTCAATCCGTTCACCATTCTCGTCGGAATTCTCTCGCTTGCGACCGTCGCGATCTATCCATTCCTTAAGCGGGTGACTTACTGGCCGCAAGTCGGGCTTGGCCTCGCCTTCTCGTGGGGCGCACTGATGGGATGGCCCGCTGTGTTCGGGCGGCTCGATGTTGCAGCTTTTGTTCTTTATGCGGGGGCGATCGCCTGGGTGATCGCTTATGACACGATCTATGCGCATCAGGATCGCGAGGACGATGCGCTGATCGGCATCAAATCGACGGCTTTGCTGTTTTCCGACCGTACCAAACCGATGCTGGCGTTGTTCTTCTCGCTCGCAGTGTTGCTCATCGGCTTAGCCGGATGGCTCGCCGATGCAGGCGTGATTTTCGCAATCGGCCTTGCCACCTTCGCGCTGCATCTCGCCTGGCAGGTGTGGCGCCTCGATATTTCGGATTCCGCACTGTGCCTGCGGTTGTTCAAATCCAATCGCGACGCCGGATTGATCCTGTTCGCCGCGATGATTTTAGACGCTGCCGCACGGCACGGCTTTTTGCTTTGACGCGTTTTCTTTACGCGAATCGGTACCCACTTCGCTCGAAAACGCTTTTAGTTGCGTGCGATGATCTCACGCTCGTCGCGATGCACGACTGACAAGGCGATGTGACGGCCAGGCTTGCGCCGCAGAAAGATCGACGGCCGGCGCTTGCGGATCGAAGAACGGCGACGCCGGCGGCTAACCGCCTCGTCCATCTGGACCGAGCGACGGCCTGGGTGAACCTCACTGACTTGCCCATCCTGTCCCCGCTGCCGCAAGGCGAGGCCGAGCACGCGGCCCCAGGCCTTCCACACGAAGGCGGCTTCCTCGGCTTCCGCGCCGTCCAGCAACGGAATCGACAGCGACGGATCGCAGTGATCGAGAATGATGGATGCGGTGTCACCATCCGCAGCCGGTATCACCAGCGTGATCCCGGTGAATGCTTCGACGGGAAGACGGATTTTCATCCGCATCCCGCGGACCGCGCGCCGCAACGTCACGCGATCACGATCAAGTTCGACCTGCCGCATCTGCCCATCCGCACCGGCATCCTTCGCCGGAAAGCGGATGGGCAAAGCGAAGGGGTCGAGCCGCATGGTGCGGCCCGACCCGGCAGGTATGGCCCCGCCGGCTTCCATTTGACGCCTCAATTGCTCCCCCGGACTTTTTCGTCCGTTATGGGCATCACCTTGCCACACCGATGTCGGAAACCGCTTAAAAAGCCTGGTTAATCAGGCGTTTCTCGCGTCCCCTCGATTCGCATGATTGACATTTTCTTTCGCTGGCCGCGCGAAGGCCGCCTTTTCGGCTAACCTTGTGCTTGTCAGACTGGAAGGCGAAGCCTAAATCCGACTCGCCCATGAAAGCCCTCCTTGATCAATCCGCGCTGACCGACCTCGCCGAAAGGCTGGTTGGAGCCGCTCAAAAAGCCGGCGCCGATGCGGCAGACGCTGTGGCTGTCCGCTCGATTTCCGTTGGTGTCGAAGTGCGCGACGGCGCACTTGAAGAATCCGAACGCTCCGAAGGGGATGACGTCGGCCTGCGTGTCTTTGTCGGACGCAAACAGGCCGTCGTGTCGACCAATGACATTGGCCGAGCGGACGTGGATGCGCTGGCCGCGCGCGCAGTCGCGATGGCACGTGTCGCACCCGATGATCTTTATGCCGGACTGGCGGACCGCACCCTGCTGTCAGCTCAACATCCGGATCTCGATTTGGTCGACCCCGATATTCCCGAAGTCACGCAACTCGAAGAGCGAGCCCGCGCGGCCGAGCGCGCCGGCCTCGATGTCAAAGGTGTGACCAAGTCCGGTGGCGCATCAGCGTCCGCCGGTATCGGTGGGATGGTCCTCGTCACCAGCGACGGCTTCCACGGCTCTTATCTCGCCTCGCGCCGCGGCTTCTCTATGATGGCTATTGCCGGCGAAGGCACCGGCATGGAGCGCGATTATGATTACACATCCGCGCTGCATGAGAGCGATCTTGATGCGCCGGAGGATGTCGGCCGCAGCGCCGGAGAGCGTGCCGTCCGCCGCATCAATCCGCGCAAAGTGAAGACGCAGCAGGTGCCGGTGATTTTCGAACCGCGCGTCGCAAGCTCGCTCATCGGTCATCTTGCCGGTGCTGCGAATGGGTCGTCGATCGCGCGTAAGGCAAGCTTCCTGAAGGATAAACTCGGCGAGAAGATTTTTGCCTCCGGGATTCGCGTGGTTGACGACCCGCTGCGCAAACGCGGATTGCGCTCGCATCCGTTCGACGGCGAAGGCGTCGCCGTGAAAAAGATGAATCTCGTCGAGGATGGCGTGCTGACGTCATGGTTCCTCGACAGCGCAACGGCACGCGAACTTGGCATGACAACAACCGGTCATGCGTCGCGTGGCGTTTCATCGCCGCCGTCACCATCGCCGACGAACCTGCATCTCGAGGCCGGCTCGCTGACACCGGAACAACTGATCGCCGAAACAGGGAACGGCTTCTACGTGACCGACCTGATCGGCATGGGCACCAATCTGGTCACCGGCGATTACAGCCGCGGTGCTGCCGGTTTCTGGATCGAGAATGGAGAGCTGACATACGCTGTCAGTGAAGTGACAATTGCCGGACATCTGTTCGACATGTTCCGCACGCTGACACCCGCCAACGATCTGGCATTCAAATATGGAACGAACGCGCCAACCTTGCGCGTGGAGGGGCTGACTGTTGCCGGTCATTGAACCGCAAAATGAATTCGCAACACTTGCCGAGGAGCTCGGCAAGGCACTGCGCGAGGCCGGGCCGATCGCGCTAAAGACATTTCGTGGCGCCATCCGGAGCTGGACCAAGGGTCACAGTTCCCCGGTTTCCGAAGCCGATATCGCTGTCGACAATTTCCTCCGCGAACGATTGTGGCGTGCGGACTATGGCTGGTTGTCGGAAGAGAGCGTGGACGACCGCGCCCGGCTAGCCTCGGAGCGCCTGTTTATTGTCGATCCGATCGATGGCACGCGTTCTTACCTTGCTGGCCGGCCGGACTGGTCGATCGTTGCGGCCGTGGTCGAGAAAGGCCGCCCTGTCGCCGCCGCGATTTACGTGCCAGTAGACGACGATCTCTATCTTGCGGCATCGGGGCAGGGGGCAACCAGAAACGGGGAACTGATCGCAGCATCCAGCGGTATCGAGCTTGCCAACGCACGCATTGCCGGCCCCAAAAAAGTATTGGAGCGGCTGACGACCATCGACCCGGCGACCATCCAGGAACCGAAGATTCACTCTCTCGCCCTGCGCATGACGCGGGTCGCCGAGGGCCGGATTGACGCAGGTTTCGCCTCTGTCAATGCCTACGATTGGGACCTTGCCGCGGCCGATCTTTTGGTGCACGAAGCGGGCGGCGTCATGACCAATTTCGCTGGTGAAACGCTGGTTTACAACCTGCATGATCCCGTACACGGCGCGATTCTCGCGGCTGGACGAGCCCGACATGCCGCCATGCTTGAACTTGTCCAGGCGCGCCATCAAGAATTCGCCTGACACTTAGAAAGACTGCCATGTCCGATCAGGCCCCTCAAAAACAGCTCCTCCATCTGGTTCTCGGCGGCGAACTTGCGCATCTGGAAGGGACCGAATTCAAAGATTTGTCGAAGGTCGATATTGTGGGCGTGTATCCGAACTATGCGACGGCCTATTCGGCATGGCGGGCGAAAGCCCAGCAGACTGTCGATAACGCGCAGATGCGTTATTTCATCGTCCATCTGCACCGCCTGCTCGATCCAGAGCTGCCGAATCAAACCGCCCGCTAAATCACGGACGCGATTGCATGCTGTCGTCACGGCGTCTTGCACGCGCGCCTTGGGTCCAGAAGACTGTCGGTATCGTTGCGGCTGAATATCTGCGCTTCGTCAATCTGACGAGCCGGACTGTCACCGTGCCGGGCGACATCTATGAACGCGCAGGCGCTGATCTCCCCGTCATCATCGCCATGTGGCACGGCCAGCATTTCATGGCCCCTTTCATCAAGAAGAAGGGCTACAAAGCCAAAACACTGATTTCACGGCACCGCGACGGTGAAATGAATGCTGTTGCCGCAGAATGGTTAGGTGTTGAGACAATCCGCGGATCAGGCGATCATGGTACTGAATTCCACCGCAAGGGCGGCGTCAGTGCCTATCGGCAGATGCTGACGGCTCTTTCCGAGGGTTACAATGTGGCCTTGACCGCGGATGTCCCGAAAGTATCGCGGGTGGCAGGCCCCGGCATCATCCGGCTGGCCCGCGATTCCGGCCGCCCGATCTATCCCATTGCGCTGGCTTCGAGCCGCCGCAAGGAACTCAACAACTGGGACCGCAGCGCCATCAATCTACCCTTCAGCCTCATTGCCGGTGTGGTCGGCGACCCGGTGCGGGTCGGGCCAGACGCGACCAATGCCGATCTTGAATCCGCACGCTTGAGGCTTGAATCCGAGCTCAATTCGGCAACGGAACGGGCCTATGCTGTTGCTGACGGCAAGACCGCGGGTAATGTCCGTGCCTGAACGCCTTCCCATGACATTGCGCGCTTATCATCGCGCAATGTCGGCGGCGTCGCCGCTTGCCAGCCTGTGGCTGAAGCGACGTTTGCGCCGCGGCAAGGAATTGAAAGAGCGGCTGCCCGAACGCCACGGCGAGCCGACGCTGCCGAGACCCGATGGGCCGCTGGTGTGGCTTCACGGCGCAAGTGTTGGCGAACTGACGTCCGTGTTTCCTCTGATCGAACGCCTGCGCCAGCAGGATGTGCGTATCCTCGTCACCTCCGGCACCGTCACATCGGCCGCCATTGTGAAGGACCGTTTGCCGAACGACGTGCTGCATCAATTCATCCCGCTCGATACGCCGCGTTTCGTACGACGCTTCCTGCACCACTGGCGGCCAGATCTCGGTCTGTTCATCGAATCCGACTTGTGGCCGAACCTGATCGTGGCGAGTGAAAAGGTGCGGATACCGCTCGTACTGATCAACGGCCGCATGTCGGAGCAATCCTTCAAGGGATGGCGTTCGCTGCGCCGAACGGCCAAAGCGATCCTCGGTAAATTTGATCTCGGCCTCGCGCAATCGGCGCTGGATGCGGAACGCTTCGCTGAGCTTGGCCTGCCGATCGTGCATGTCACCGGAAATCTCAAGCTCGACGTACCTGCGCCGCCTGCGGACGAAGCAAAACTCGCAGAACTTCAACACGCCATCGCCAATCGGCCGGTTTTCGTTGCCGCCTCGACGCATCCGGGCGAAGATCAGGCCATCATCGAAGCGCATCGCCGCGTTCGCAAATCGCGCCCGGCGCTTCTCACCATCATTGCGCCGCGCCACCCGCACCGCGGGAAAGACATACTCGATTACGCCGTCTCTGCCGGTTCGCGCGGCATGCTCCGCTCTCACGGTATCTTGCCGGATGGACACACAGATATCTATGTCGCCGACACGATCGGAGAGCTGGGGCTATTTTATCGCCTCGCTCATATTGTCTTCATGGGTGGTTCGATCGTCGAACATGGCGGACAAAATCCGATCGAAGCCGCAAAGCTCGGACGCCCAATCCTGCATGGGCCCCACATCGGGAATTTTGCCGATATCTATGCGGCGCTCGATGCCGCACGCGGCGCGGAAGAGATCGAGAATATCGGCCACATGGCGATGCGCATTGGTGATTTGTTGAAGGACGCCGCCACGCGCAAAGCCATCGGCGATGCCGGACATCGCACCGTGGAAAGGCTTGGCGGTGCGCTCGACCGAACGATGAACGAACTCGAGCCATATCTCATGCAACTGCGGCTGGCGCATCAGGCGTCCAATGCGTGAGCCCCGATTCTGGTGGAGCAAGCCAGGAATCGCCGCATATCTTCTTTGGCCGATCTCATTCGTTTATGGCGCGATCGTCGCATCGCGGATGCTGCGCCCCGGATTGCGCGCCGACATTCCCGTCATCTGCGTCGGCAATTTCACGCTCGGTGGCACCGGTAAGACACCGACGGCCATCGCGATCGCGCAACTGCTTGCAGCAGAAAGCGAACAGCCGTTTTTCCTGACACGCGGGTATGGCGGCAGCTTGCGCGGCCCGATCCGCGTCGATCCGAAGCAGCATCGCGCCGAGGATGTGGGCGATGAGCCGTTGCTGCTCGCCCGTCACGCACCGGTGATTGTTTCACGCGACCGTGCGGCCGGCGCGATGCTTGCGACCTCGTTGGGTGCAAGTGTTATTGTCATGGATGACGGGTTGCAGAACCCGTCACTTGTGAAGGACCTGTCGATTGCCGTGACCGATGCCAGACGCGGCTTTGGCAATGCGTTCGTCTTTCCGTCGGGACCTTTGCGCGCACCGCTGAACCGCCAATTCAAGCATGTGCAGGCTGTGCTGACGATCGGCCAAGGCGCAGGCTCCGCCCAGATTACGGATACCGCGCACGAGTATGACCGCACTCTTCTGCACGCGCGGCTCGAACCTTCAGACTCTACGATCCCGTCATTCGGTTCGCGCCAGGCCTATGCCTTTGCCGGCATCGGCGATCCGCAGAAATTCTTTGCGACGCTGGGGGCCGCGAAGATTGCAACGAAGGTCGAAGAAAGCTTTCCCGATCATCATCCCTATTCTGAGGACGATGCTGCGCGCATCCTCGCCCGCTGCGAGCGCGACAAGCTTATTCCGGTTACGACCGAGAAAGACCTTGTGAGGCTGGCCGGGTTGACCGGCGCAAGAGGTCAACTCGCAGCGGCCTCAAGAGCGATACCCGTATCGCTCCTTCTTGAGCACACGGAAGACCTTCGCAATTTGCTACGCAACGCGCTCACGCGTCGCCGCAGCCCAGCCTAGCGCTACTGCGCCGACAGCCGCTGCATCACGGCCTGCGGCGAGGCATAGGCTTCCTGCAGATCGACGTTCCAGTATTTCAACTCCTCCAGCGGGATCGGAACATTCGTCACCGCACACCGCACGAAAGCACCCGGCCGGACGATCCTAAAATCGCCGTCGAGAAACTTGACTTCGGCCTCGCCAGCCATGGGCGGGGGGCGATCGAAGCGATTGAGCAAGGGACTTCCTCCTAGACCGGAACAAATACTAAAGACGCAGGCATACTTTGAGCCTTCAAGATAATGGCCCGGCCGCGAAGGTCAAAGGGGACGTTCTGCCGCTTTCCCGCCACGATGCCCATATCCCATGACACTGGCGCGATGCAGGCCAGCCATGCGATTCATTCTCACACTCGTGACGTTTCTTTGCCTTTGCGGCACCGCGCGAGCGGATTTCGAGCAGATCGAGATTCCGACCGACGATAAACCTTTGCAAGCCGTCTTGTATCGTCCCGCCGGTGACGGTCCGTTTCCCTTTGTCATTGCCCTGCCCGGTTGCAGCGGCCTCAGAAAGCCGGCCGGAGACATTCGCCCGCTCTGGGATAGCTGGGGCCGACGGTTGTCCGAGGCGGGGTTTGGCGTGCTCTTTCCCGACAGCTACTTGTCGCGAGGACTTGCGGCCCAGTGTCGCGACAAGCCGACCGGTCGTATGCAGACTTCACAACTCCGGCCCGATCGCGAACGCGTTGCGGACATCCGGGCTGCACGCGATTGGCTGCAGCAGCAGGACTTCTCTCGCAAAGATCGCATTACCCTGTTGGGTTGGGACAGCGGCGCCATTGCGGTGCTCTGGGCTGTCCGTCCCAATCTGGAACCCGATGATGAACGACCGGATTTCCGCTCGGCAGCGGTTCTCTATCCCGGCTGCCAGCGACTGAATGATACCGCTTGGAGTGCCCGTATTCCAACGCTCGTTCTGGTCGGTGCGCTCGACGACCGGGCTCATGTGAGAAGCTGCGAACAGATGGTCACCGGCGCACGCGGGCGATCAGCCAGAGCGGTGATCGTCAAATATCGAGGCGCACATCACGCTTTTGACAACGACCACGTGAAACCTCCACACAAGCGGGGCAGCCCTATTCCAGCAAGTTCCCGGTCAACTTTGGCTGATGCCGAAGCGCGCGCAGACGCCTTCAGGCGAATTCCAGAATGGCTTTCGCGTTAAGCGCCTAACCTCCATCAGAACAGGCTGCCCTGCCCGCTTGAACCGTTCCGCCGCTTTGCCTTGGTTGCTGGTGTTGGCGAGGGTGCGCCGTCGGTAGTCGCGCCGATACGGCCATCGGCAAACTCGATCTCGATCCGCACACCGGCCCCGACGGAGGACGCAGCACGCAGTGGATGACCTTCCGCATCGCGAATGAGCGCGAAGCCGCGCCTGAGCACGTCATGATAAGAAAAAGCATTGAGCAACTGACCCGCAGATCTTAGGCGATCCCACTTGCGCGCAAGATTTGTTCTTTGTGCCCTCGTCCCACGCTCCGCCAACGCTTTGACACGATCATTGCATTGGACCGTCCGTTCGGTGAGAAGCCGCAATGATAGCCGTCCGGCAATGCGCGCGAATTGCTGATGGTGCACGTGCGCATTCGCCCGCAATGCCCGCGGCAGACGTTCAGATGCCGCATCGAGACGCTGACGCGGAATGGCCAGCAGCGTATCGAGCGTCGGCAGCGCACGGACAGCCGCACGCAATTCGGTGCGGCGGCTTTCCTGCCCGCGCAGCCAGCAGGCGCCCATGCGGCGGGTCTGCGTCGCAATGCGCGACAACAACTCAGACCGCACCGGCACCACCATTTCGGCCGCAGCGGTCGGTGTCGGCGCGCGGCGGTCGGACGCGAAATCGATCAGCGTGATATCGGTCTCGTGTCCCACCGCCGAAATCAGCGGGATCATGCTGTTCGCCGCAGCGCGCACCACGATCTCTTCGTTGAAGCACCACAGGTCTTCCAGCGAGCCACCGCCGCGCGCGACGATCAATACATCGGGGCGCGGTGTCGGCCCATCCTCCGGCAGCGCGTTGAAGCCTTCGATCGCAGCGGCGATTTCATTAGCCGCGCCATCGCCCTGCACGCGCACCGGCCAGACGATCACATGCTGCGGGAACCGGTCTTCGAGCCGATGCAGGATGTCGCGGATCACAGCACCGGTCGGTGATGTTACCACGCCGACAACGCGCGGCAGGAACGGCAATAGCTGTTTGCGCGCCTCGTCGAACAGGCCTTCCGCGCCAAGCTTCTTTTTGCGCTCCTCGAGCAGCATCATCAGCGCGCCGGCGCCGGCCGGCTCGAGCGTCTCGACCACGATCTGATAGTTGGAGCGGCCCGGATAGGTTGTAATCTTGCCGGTGACGATGACCTCGAGGCCTTCCTCGGGCTTGAACCGCATGCGGCCGAACGCACCCTTCCAGATCACGGCATCGAGCCGCGCGCCCTCGTCCTTGATGGCAAAATAGGCATGGCCGGAGGAATGCGGCCCGCGATAGCCGGAAATCTCGCCCCGCACCCGCACATAGCTGAAATTGTCCTCAACCGTGCGTTTCAGCGCCGCTGAAACCTCGGAAACGGTCAATTCCACAACATTGAGGCGAGGAGCTTCGTTCATCTTCAGGCGATTCGCTTGCGGGTCCGGTCTCTCATGCTACACCAGCGGCCTCGAAATAAGGCGTTTGCGACCGAATGAATATCCTTCTGCTCGGCTCCGGCGGCCGCGAACATGCGCTGGCCTGGAAAATGGCGGCGAGCCCGCTGGTTCAAAAGCTCTATTGCGCCCCCGGCAATGCCGGCATTGCGCAGGAGGCCGAATGTGTGGCGCTCGATCCGGGCGATCATGCGGCGGTGATCGCCTTCTGCAAGGACAAAGGCATCGATCTTGTGATGGTCGGACCGGAGGCGCCGCTCTGCGCCGGTATCGTCGACGCACTCGAGGTTGCCGGCATCAAGGCCTTCGGACCGTCGAAAGCGGCCGCACAACTCGAAGGTTCCAAAGGCTTCACCAAGGACATCTGCCGCGCCAACAACATTCCGACCGCAGCCTATGAGCGCTTCACCGCGCCGGCTCCCGCGAAGGAATACATCCGCAAGCATGGCGCACCGATCGTCGTGAAGGCCGATGGCCTTGCGGCCGGCAAAGGCGTCGTCGTCGCCATGACCATCGAGCAGGCGGAAGCAGCGATCGACATGATGTTCGACGGCGGACTTGGCGCGGCCGGCGCCGAAGTCGTGGTCGAGGAATTTCTCGAAGGCGAGGAAGCCTCCTTCTTCGCACTCTGCGATGGTACGACTGCGATCCCGCTTGCGTCGGCGCAGGACCACAAGCGCGCCTTCGATAACGATGAGGGACCGAATACTGGTGGCATGGGGGCTTATTCTCCCGCGCCTGTCATGACCGCCGAGATAACACAGCGCACGATGACAGAAATCATCGAGCCGACCTTGCGCGCCATGGCAGCGATGGGCGCGCCCTACAAGGGCGTGCTGTTCGCCGGCCTGATGATCACGAAGGACGGGCCGAAGCTGATCGAGTACAACGTGCGCTTCGGCGATCCGGAAACCCAGGTACTGATGCTGCGCATGATGTCGGACATCGTGCCTGCCCTCCTCGCGTCGCGCGACGGCATGCTGAAGAATTTCGATCTGCGCTGGTATCCCGACGCAGCCCTCACTGTGGTCATGGCCGCAAAAGGCTATCCCGGCGATTACAGGAAGGGCACCATCATCGACGGCCTCGATGCAGCCGCAGAGGTTGAGGGCGCGCAGATATTCCATGCCGGCACCAAAGAACGCGACGGCCAGATCGTCGCCAATGGCGGTCGCGTGCTCAATGTCTGCGCCATCGGCCGCACCGTGGCTGAAGCACAGAAGCAGGCCTATGCCGCCGTCGACAAGATCCAGTGGCCGGACGGCTTCTGCCGCCGGGATATCGGCAAGAGAGCGGTCGAGCGCGGCGCCTGAGGCTGGATGACACCGGCAGCTCATTAATGGACAATCCCGATCATGAGTGACCTCGCCGATCTGTTTCCCGGATTTGAATCGCACTGGGTCAATACATCCGTCGGCCGCATCTTCGCGCGCTCAGGCGGTGAAGGGCCGCCGCTGCTGCTGCTACACGGCTACGCGCAATCGAACGTGATGTGGCACAAGGTGGCACCGGCGCTGGCGCAGAAATTCACGCTGATCATTCCCGATCTGCCAGGCTATGGCTGGTCGGATGCTCCACGCTCTGGCAAGGGACATGCGCCATACGACAAACGCTCAATGGCGCGCTGTATGATCGAGGTGATGGAGAAACTCGGCTATGCGCGTTTCTATCTTGCCGGTCACGATCGCGGCGGCCGCGTCTCCTATCGTCTTGCGCTCGACAATCCCGGTCGCCTGATCAAGCTTGCTGTGCTCGATATCATCCCCACCTATGAGATGTGGAACCGGATGGACCACACGATGGCCATCAAGGTCTGGCACTGGCCGTTCCTGGCGCAGACATTCCCGATGCCGGAAATGCTGGTGGAAAAGGCTCCGATCGAATATCTCGACTACAAGATGGCGAGCTGGACCAAAGCAAAGGATCTATCCGCTTTCGATCCGCGCGCGCTCGCGCATTACCGCGCGTTTTTCTCCGATCCGCTCCGCATTCACGCGACCTGCGAGGATTACCGCGCCGGCGCCACCACCGATCTCGGCCACGACGAAGTCGATCACGCCGCCCGCAACAAGATCAGCGCACCGATGCTGGCGCTGTGGGGCTCGGCGGGTATTCCGAGCGATCGCACCCCACTGACGATCTGGAAGGATTGGGCGAAAGAGGTCAGCGGCAAGCCGATCGACTCCGGGCATTTCCTCGCTGAGGAGAATCACGACGCGACGGCGAACGCGCTACTCGAGTTCTTTCGCCCCTGATCTTCACCAAGAGGCAAGCGCAATGAAAAGCGTCGCACTTGCTTTAGGCGGCGGCGGTGCGCGAGGGTTGGCGCATATCGCCGTATTCGAGAAGCTCGACGACATGGGCATTCGCCCAGCGGCAATCGCCGGCACATCCATCGGGGCTCTGCTGGGTGCGTCCTACGCCGCAGGTATGAGCGGCGTCGATATCCGCAAGCATGTCGTTGCGCTGGCACACGATCGCTCTGGCCTGTTTCGCAAACTTCTCGCCGTACGGGCTGGCAGCAGCATCGGCTCGCTGATTTCGTCCGGCTTTCGTAGCGCTACGTTGATCGATGCGGAGAAGTTCTGCACGGAGTTTCTCCCCGAGATGGTGCCCGATGATTTCAACAAACTGCCGATCCCACTGACCATCATCGCGTCCGATCTCTATGCCCGCCGCGAGCAGGCGATTTCGTCTGGTGCGTTAAGACCGGCCATCGCCGCATCGATGGCGCTTCCCGGCATCAGCAGGCCGGTGCTGGTCGATGGCCGCGTGATGGTCGATGGCGGCGCCACCAATCCGCTACCGTTCGACCGCCTGCGCGACAAAGCGGATATTGTTATCGCGGTCGATGTTGCCGGACCTCCGATCGAAGCGCGGACCGAGATACCGAACTCGATTGAGAATTATCTCGCCACGATCCTGGTGATGGGCCAGACCATCATCGACGGCAAGCTCCGCGATGGTGCGCCGGATATCATGCTGCAACCGAATGTCGGTGTGTTCCGCACGCTCGATTTCATGCGTATCAGCGCGATCCTGCGTGCGGCCGAGCCGATCAAGGCGGAGTTGAAGGACAAGCTGACGGCGTTGTTGGCCCGGTGAATTCAGCGCCGCTCCGCAAAAAAGTTCTTCAACAGCAGAGCCGACTTGGTTTCATTGATGCCGCCATAGACCTCCGGCCGGTGATGGCAGGTCGGAGAATTGAAGAACCGTACGCCATGATCCACTGCCCCACCCTTGGGATCGGGCGCGCCATAATAAACGCGGCGAATACGAGCGAAGGACATCGCGGCGGCGCACATCGCGCAGGGCTCAAGCGTGACATAGAGGTCGCAATCGGCCAGTCGCTCGGTTTTGAGGATATGGGCCGCCTGCCGGATCGCCAGCATTTCGGCATGCGCAGTCGGATCGCGATCCATCAGCGTGCGGTTTCCGGCCCGCGCCAGCACCTCGGTTCCGTGCACCAGCACACAGCCAACCGGCACTTCGCCGGACTCGGCGGCATTGCGCGCTTCGGCGAGCGCCATATCCATGAATGTCGATTTGATCATTCCAGGCGGGACTTTCTTCGTCATGTCCGGGCTTGTTCCGGACATCCACGTCTCTATACAGGTGATGTAACGATGTGGGCGACCGGGACAAGACCGGTCAAGGCAACATGACAAAAGAGCAACAAACGGCAAAGGACGGCGACCGCATCGCCAAGGTGATGGCACGTGCCGGCCTGTGCTCGCGGCGCGAGGCTGAGGCTTGGATCGCCGCCGGACGCGTCGCCGTGAACGGCGCACCGATTTCATCGCCCGCGCTCAATGTCACCCCCAAAGACAGGATTGTGATCGACGGCAAGCCGATGCCGCAGCGGGAGCGCACGCGGCTGTTCCTCTACAACAAGCCGCGCGGCCTCGTGACCACACATGCCGATCCCGAGAAACGGCCGACCATCTTCGAGAAACTGCCGAAAGGCCTGCCGCGCCTTGTCAGTGTCGGGCGGCTCGATCTCAACACCGAGGGCCTGCTGCTGCTGACCAACGACGGCGGCCTCGCCCGTGCGCTGGAACTCCCGCAGACCGGATGGCTGCGCCGCTATCGCGTGCGTGCGCATGGCGCCATCCTGCAGCCGCAGCTCGATGCCTTGCGCAAGGGCGTGACGGTGAACGGCGTTCGCTATGGTGCGATCGAAGCGACGGTCGATCGGCTGCAAGGCGCCAATGCCTGGCTGACCTTCGCCATCCGCGAGGGTAAGAACCGCGAAGTCCGAAACGTGCTGGAACATCTCGGCCTGAAGGTGAATCGGTTGATCCGCGTCTCGTTCGGCCCGTTCCAGCTCGGCGATCTGGAGGAAGGCCAAGTCGAGGAAATCCGTACCCGGCATCTGCGCGAGCAACTCGGCGAACGCATCGCGACGCTGGCGGAAGTGGATTTCTCCGGACCGATTTCGGAGATTGAAAGCGACGACGTCGAGGAGGCGAAGCCAGCGCCGCGCCGTCCCGACGCAAAACGGCGCGATGACGAACGGCCGCCATCCCGCCGAAACCAGCACGGTAAATCCAGCGAACGCGTCGCTACCGGAAGAAGCAAATCAACCGGCCGTGGCAAGCCGGGCGGCGATCGCAACAAGCCCGGCGGCAAAACGCGCTTCGATCGCTCGCCGCATGCCGGCCGGCCGTCGCGGAAACGCTAGATGCGGATTGTCGGCGGAAAACTCCGCGGTCGCGCGCTCGCCGGTCCGAATACGCAGGCGATCCGTCCGACCGCGGATCGTCTGCGCGAATCCATCTTCAACATCCTGATGCACGCCTATGGCGATCCGGTCGCCGGCGCACGTGTACTCGACCTATTTGCGGGGACCGGCGCACTCGGACTGGAAGCCATGTCACGCGGGGCAGCCTTTACGCTGTTCGTCGATGACGGAGCGGAGGCGCGTGCGCTGATCCGTCAGAATGTCGAGACGCTCGGCGTTGCCGGTGTCACCCGCATCTTCCGGCGCGATGCGACCAAGCTCGGTGCCGTGCATCCGAACGAGCCGTTCTCGCTGATCTTTCTCGATCCGCCCTATGGCAAGGGCTTTGCCGAACAGGCGTTGCTATCGGCGCGCGAGGGCGGATGGATAACGGCCGACTCACTCGTCGTCGTCGAAGAAACGAAAGGCGCGTTCCAGACACCGGACGGCTTCAACGAGATCGAGCGGCGCGATTACGACGACACCGAGATTGTGTTTTTGAATCTGCGATGATGCTCCTTACCTCTCCCCGCCTGCGGGGAGAGGTCGATTTTGCGAGCGTAGCGATGCAAATCGGGTGAGGGGGAATTTGCGACAACTCACTGCTAGCCCCTCACCCGTCTCGCCCCGCCCCGGCGCGCCCCCCACACCCCCCCCGGCGGGGGG
>JAFAFP010000023.1 GCA_023423415.1 Pseudomonadota bacterium
GGCAATCGATTCTGGTGATCGACAAGAATGTCGCCGCGTTGGTTGAGATCGCCGATCGCCACTACATGATCGAACGTGGCCGCACCGTCTGGAACGGCACGTCGAAGGAACTCGGCGCCGCGCCGGACATCCAGCATCGCTATCTGGGTGTGTGATTATTCGTCATTACGGGACGCGCATGAAATGCGCGGGTCCGGAATTCAGTTGAATATGCCGATGTCGTTTCTGGATTCGGGTTCGTGAGCCTAAAGGCCGCGCCCCGGAATGACCGTGGAAAGATTCTGTAAAGACCCACCTTCGCGAGCATGAGCGGAAGTTGGCTTTTCTCTTTGTGGGCGGCGGACTATTGCGCGCTCAGCTTCACCCGCTTCGACAACGCCTCGGCATTTTCCTTCCGCTCGCTATAGCGATCGGTGAGATAAGATGAGGCGTCGCGCGTTAACAGCGTGAACTTCATCAACTCCTCCATCACATCCACAATGCGGTCGTAGTAGGAGGATGGCTTCATGCGCCCTGCCTCGTCGAATTGCTCATAGGCCTTTGCGACCGAGGATTGATTGGGGATCGTAATCATGCGCATCCAGCGGCCAAGCACGCGGAGCTGATTGACGGCGTTGAATGACTGGGAGCCGCCGCTGACCTGCATCACCGCCAGCGTCTTTCCCTGCGTCGGCCGCACAGCGCCCATCGACAGCGGAATCCAGTCGATCTGCGTTTTCATGATTCCGGTCATTGAGCCATGCCGTTCCGGGCTGCACCAGACCTGACCTTCCGACCATTGTGACAAGTCGCGCAACTCCTGCACCTTCGGGTGATTCGCCGGGGCATTATCCGGGAGGGGCAAACCCGCCGGATCGTAAATGCGTGTTTCCGCGCCGAAACTGTCGAGAAGCCGCGCCGCTTCCATCGTCACGAACCGGCTGTAGGAGCGTTCTCGTAACGAGCCATAGAGCAAGAGAATGCGTGGCTTGTGTTGCGAGAATGCTGGCTGCAATGCGATCGTATCCGGAGCATCGAACGCGTCGGCGACGATATTGGGCAGATCGAGAAAATCGGCGGGCATGTTAGCGTTTTGCTCCGGAGACGACGTTTCCATCCTCCTTGACGAACTCGCCAATTTGCGGATTTGGCAGGATTTCGAGCACCTGTTCTGACGGTCGGCACAACCGCGTGCCCTTGGGCGTTTCGACGATCGGTCTGTTCATCAGGATAGGATGCGCGATCATGAAATCGATCAGTTCGTCCTCGCTCCATTTCGGGTCGGCAAGTCTGAGTTCCTCATAGAGGTTACCCTTATCGCGGACGAGAGCGCGGGCCGGAATGTTCATCGCGCGCAGCAGCGCGACGAGTTTCTCGCGCGTTGGTGGTGTCTTGAGGTATTCGATGACAACCGGTTCTTCGCCGCTTTGGCGGATCATCGCCAGCGTATTGCGCGAGGTGCCGCAGGCGGGATTGTGAAAGATGGTGACGGTCATGGTCGGCTCTCTTCGTTTGCAAGGCTAGCGTCGGAGGATGTCGATCCGGCTTCGTACCAGCCGCGTGTGGCCTTCACGAGATGCACGATCGATAGCATCACGGGCACTTCAACCAGCACGCCGACGACTGTCGCCAGCGCTGCCCCCGAATTCAGACCGAATAGACTGATGGCGGCTGCAACGGCCAATTCAAAGAAGTTGCTGGCGCCGATCAGCGCCGTCGGCGCGGCGACACACCAGGCAACACCGAAGCGGCGACTGAGCCAGTAGGCAAGTCCGGCATTGAGATAAACCTGAATGAGGATTGGTATCGCCAGAAGCGCGATGACGATCGGCTGCGCCAGGATCTGCTCGCCTTGAAAGCCAAACAACAGCACGAGGGTGGCCAGCAGCGCGCAAAGCGAAAGCGGTTGCAACACCGACAAGGCGCGATTGAGAGCGGCCGGGCCCGACTTCAACAGATGTCGCCGCCATAGTTGAGCGACGAAGACCGGAACGACGATATACAGGACCACCGAGAGCAGAAGCGTGTCCCACGGCACGGTGATGGATGCAACGCCGAGCAGTAGTCCAACCAGCGGGGCGAACAGGAACACCATGATGATGTCGTTCAGCGCAACCTGACTGAGCGTGTAATGCGGCTCGCCGTTGCACAGGTTGGACCAGACGAAAACCATGGCGGTGCAGGGTGCTGCAGCAAGAAGAATAAGGCCGGCGATATAGGACTGGATCTGATCGGATGGCAGCATCGGGGCAAACAGATGTCCGATGAAGAATGTACCCAGCAGCGCCATTGAAAAAGGCTTCACCGCCCAGTTGATGAACAGCGTGACGCCGACACCGCGCCAATGTTCCTGCACTTGCCTGAGAGCGCTGAAATCGATCTTCAGCAACATTGGAATGATCATCAGCCAGATCAGCGCGGCAACCACCAGATTGACTTTAGAAAATTCAGCATCGGCGACGAGCGCAAAGAAGCCGGGCATGACATGTCCGAGCGCAATGCCGGCAACGATGCACAATGCGACCCAGATCGAGAGATAACGTTCGAAAATGCTCATGATGGGTTACGTGCAAAAGTACGATCAGACGAGGCGTCGGCCACGGGCGCGTCTCCCGTGGAGTCGCAGCAAGGCTTGATGGATTTAATGAGGGATTCACAAAGCTCCGGCTTGCCGCCACAGCAATCCTGCAGCAGGAACAACGTGAGTGCTTCCAGGGTCGCGAGGTTTGCGCGATAGACGATGGAGCGTCCATGGCGCGCCGAACTGACGAGGCCGGCCCGGGTGAGGATCGACAGGTGCGCCGACATGGTGTTGTGCGGCACCGCCAGCTTTCCGGCGATGTCGCCGGCGGCCAGCCCGTCAGGCTCATGCTTTACCAGCAGCCGAAACACGTCGAGCCGGGTGGGCTGTGCGAGTGCCGCAAACGCGAGAATGGCAGGTTCCGATTCCATATTTCCATATATCTCGACATATGGAAATGAGTCAACGACCCCCGGACCTGCTTTGCATGGTTTTAGCTTGTCGGTGCATGATGCCGGTTCGCGCGCACTACTTGAATTCCCGGAATCGACGGCTTGCGGAACGGGGGACGTGCACTATTGTGCATGCAACAGAGGATTGGGTGAGCATTGTCCGAAACTCAGGAACGACGTCGCGAGAAGGGTGGTGTTCCCGCCGCGAGCAACGAGGCTTCTACGAGCATTGAATTCGCCGCGGAGGTCGGTCGGCTGATCCGGCGCGGGCGCGCCCGCCGCGGCGTCACCCGCCGGCAACTGGCGACGGATTCGGGGATATCCGAGCGTTATCTGGCGCAAATTGAAGGCGGCTACGGCAATCCGTCGATGACGGTTCTGAAGGCCGTTGCCGATGCGCTGGAAAGCTCCGTCAACAGCCTGTTGCCGACCGACGCGCGGCAGGAGCGTCTGCATCGCATCATGGATCTCGTCGCGCGCATGCAGCCGTCCGAATGGTCGGCGCTTGAACAGCATATTGAAGCGCGCCTCGTTGAAAGCGCAAAATCCGAGCGTGCGCATCGCATCGCGCTGGTTGGTCTGCGCGGCGCAGGCAAATCGACGCTTGGCCGCAATCTTGCTGAGCGGCTCGGCTATCCATTTGTCGAACTCAATCGTGTGGTCGAGCAGGAATACGGCGCCAGCATTTCGATGCTGATCGAAATGTCCGGTGTATCGACATTCCGCCGCTACGAGCGCGCATCGCTTGAGGAGGTGATTGCCGATCACGAGAAAGTGGTAATCGCAACCGCGGGCGGCATCGTGTCATCGCCGGAAACTTACGCGCTGTTGCTGCGTCGTGCGCATACCGTTTGGGTCAAGGCGCAACCGCAAGAGCATATGAGCCGCGTGATGGCGCAGGGCGATTTTCGGCCGATGTCGGAGAACCGTGAAGCGATGGCCGATCTTGTCGCCATTCTCGACGCACGATCATCGGATTACGCGCAGGCCGAAGCCGAGCTCGATACATCCGGTCAGACGATCGATCAGAGCGGCGATGGACTGCTCAAACTGGTTCAGGAGTGGACGTAAATGACGCAAATCAACGATCAGGGCACGCTCGATCTGGGCTCGGAGCAGCTTGAATATCGCATGATCGGGCCGCGCCCCGACGTGGCGCCGACCATCGTCATGCTGCACGAGGGACTCGGTTGCGTCAGCATGTGGAATAACTTCCCGGACAAGGTTGCGGCCGCGACTGGTTGCGGCGTTTTTGTCTATTCGCGCGCGGGTTATGGCCAGTCGAGTCCGGTCACGTTGCCGCGTGAAATCACCTACATGCACGACGAGGCCAGCAAGTCGCTGCCGCGAGTTCTGGATGCGATCGGCTTCAAGCGCGGTCTGTTGCTGGGCCACAGCGATGGTGCGTCGATCTCGGCGATTTACGCCGGCACTCATCAGGATCACCGTGTTGCCGGCATCATTCTGATGGCGCCGCACTTCATTGTTGAGGACATCAGCGTGAAGTCGATCGCTGAGGCGCGCGAAGCTTACAACAGGGGCGATCTGCGCGAGCGTCTCGCCAAGTATCACGCGAATGTCGATGTCGCGTTTCGCGGCTGGAGCGATGTCTGGCTCGAAAACGATTTCCGGCAGTGGGATATCTCGGAAGAGCTCGCTTATATCCGTGTGCCGATCCTGATCATTCAGGGCGAAGACGACCAGTACGGCACGGTGAAGCAGATCGAGATCGCGCAGGAGGAGTGCTACTGCCCGGTCGACGTGGTGCTGCTGCCCGGCGTGAAGCACACGCCGTTCCGCGAAGGCCCTGAGGCGACGCTGAAGGCCGTCGTCGATTTCACCGTGCGTGCCCTGCGCAGTCCCGACGAAGCCGCCGCCTGAGGGCGGCGATTCGGGTCGGTAATTTTTCGCAGCCGGTGAGTTATCCCCTCCATACGTGGTTGGGGATATACTCCTAAATTTTAGGTGGAGTCTGGCTGCAACAGCGGTTCCGTTGAGGTCCGGCCGCAGCACAGGCTGACCTCTAGTCTTGAAGATTTCTATGGACTCCCGGCTGACATGCATTATAATTCATGTTGCCGGCGCAGAGGGCCGGGCAACCTGTAAAAAGTGAGGCGCCAAGGATGGCTGACGTCGCTCGCAAACTCGCGAATGGTGCAACCCGTATTGGGTTCGAGACTGATCCCTCGCGCTACAAGCATTGGAAGCTGTCGATCGACGGCGACGTCGCGACCCTCGCCATGGACGTCGACGAGAAGGGTGGCCTCTATGAAGGTTATGAGCTGAAGCTCAATTCCTACGATCTCGGCGTGGACATCGAGCTTGCTGATGCGTTGCAGCGTCTGCGCTTCGAGCATCCGGACGTGAAGGTCGTGCTGATGCGGTCCGGCAAGCCGCGCGTCTTTTGTGCTGGCGCCAATATCCGCATGCTCGCCGGTGCGACACACGCCGACAAGGTCAACTTCTGCAAATTCACCAACGAGACGCGTAACGGCATTGAGGATTCGAGCGAATTCTCCGGCCAGAAAACCATTTGTGTTGTGACCGGTTCTTGCGCTGGTGGTGGTTACGAACTGGCGCTTGCTGCCGATCACATCATGTTGGTCGATGATGGCTCGTCCGCTGTCTCGCTGCCTGAACTCCCGTTGCTGGCCGTGCTACCGGGTACTGGCGGCCTCACGCGCGTCACCGACAAGCGCAAGGTGCGTCGCGATCATGCCGATGTGTTTTGCACCACGGAAGAAGGTGTAAGAGGCAAGCGCGCCGTTGACTGGCGTCTTGTCGATGAAATCGTCGCAGCGCCGAAGCTCGAGCAGATCGTAAGCGAGCGAGCCAAGGAGTTCGTCGCGAAGTCCGATCGTCCGTCGGGCGCCAAGGGCGTTGCCCTGACGCCGCTGAACCGGAAGGTCAATGGCGATACGTTCGAATACAAATCCGTCACCGTTGCGGTGAATCGCGCTGAGCGCATCGCGACGATCACTGTGCGCGGTCCTGAAGTGCCGCCGCCGGCGAATGCCGACGAAATGGAAAAACTCGGAGCCGATTTCTGGCCGCTGCGTCTCGCGCGCGAACTGGATGACACTATTCTCGATATCCGCACCAATGAAGGCGATATTGCTGTTATCGTGTTCAAATCGGAAGGCGATCCGGAGCAAGTGCTCGCTTATGACGCCTTTCTCGAAGCCAATAAGTCAAACTGGCTCGCACGTGAAATCAGCCTTTACTGGAAACGCGTGCTGAAGCGCGTTGATCTGACATCGCGCAGCCTTGTTGCGATCATTGAACCAGGTTCGTGCTTTGCTGGTACTCTTGCCGAGATCGTGTTCGCCTGCGATCGTTCCTACATGCTGATCGGCCAGCTCAATGGAGGCAATCATCCGCCCGCAACAATTGCCTTGAGCGCGGCAAATTTCGGTCCGTATCCGATGTCGAATGGGATCAGCCGGCTCGAAAGCCGTTTCCTCGACGACAGCGCCTCGCTGGAAGCTGCCAAGGCGAAGATCGGTCAGGCGCTCGACGCTGAAGCAGCGGAGAAGGCCGGGCTCGTCACCTTCGCTTATGACGACATCGACTGGGATGACGAAATCCGTATTTTCCTCGAGGAGCGTGCGAGCTTCTCTCCCGATGGCCTCACCGGTCTTGAAGCCAACCTGCGCTTCGGCGGGCCAGAAACGATGGAATCGAAAATCTTTGCGCGTCTGACTGCATGGCAAAACTGGATCTTCCAACGGCCCAATGCTGTCGGCGAAGAAGGCGCGTTGCGCCGCTATGGCACCGGACAAAAGCCCGTATTCGATACGCGGCGTGTTTAAGGACAGCACGAGGAGCGCACCATGAATATCATGAACGTCGATTACTCGACCCAGATCCCGAACAATGTTGGCCTGACGGAGGACGCTCGCGTGCTCAAGGCGCTGGAGACCTGGCATCCCGGCTACTTGAGCTGGTGGCAGGACATGGGGCCTGAGGGTTTTCAGGAATCGCTCGTTTATCTGCGCACGGCCGTTTCGGTCGATCCGAAGGGCTGGGCCAAATTCGACTATGTGCGGATGCCGGAATATCGTTGGGGAGTGCTGCTGGCGCCGGCGGAAGAAGGCCGCAAGGTGAATTTCGGTCAGCATCTCGGTGAGCCGGCTTGGCAGGAAGTGCCGGGCGAACACCGCGCGCTGCTCCGTCGTCTGATCGTGATCCAGGGCGACACTGAGCCGGCTTCGGTCGAACAGCAGCGCCATCTTGGCAAGACCGCGCCGTCACTCTATGACATGCGCAACCTGTTTCAGGTGAACGTCGAAGAGGGCCGTCACCTGTGGGCGATGGTCTATCTGCTGCAAAAGTATTTCGGCCGCGATGGCCGGGACGAGGCGGATGATTTGCTCCGCCGGCGCTCCGGCTCGGATGAAGCGCCGCGTATGCTCGGCGCGTTCAACGAAGCGACGCCCGACTGGCTGTCGTTCTTCATGTTCACCTTCTTCACCGATCGTGACGGCAAGATGCAGCTTGAGAGCCTTGCGCAATCGGGCTTCGATCCACTGTCGCGCACCTGCCGCTTCATGCTGACCGAAGAAGCGCATCACATGTTCGTCGGCGAGACTGGTATCTCGCGGACCGTGCAGCGCACCTGTGAAGCGATGAAACAGGCCGGCATTGAAGATCCGAATGAAATTTCCAAGGTTCGTGCGCTTGGCGTAATCGATCTGCCGACGATCCAGAAGAAGCTGAATCTGCACTATTCGCTGTCGCTCGACCTGTTCGGCTCCGAGGTTTCGACCAACGCCGCCAATGCCTACAACAACGGCATCAAGGGTCGGTATCAGGAAACGAAGATCGACGACGATCACCGCCTGACCAACGACACCTATCCGGTGCTGAAGCTGGTTGACGGTGAGATCAAGCGCGTTGACGAGCCCGCACTGACCGCACTGAACATGCGCCTTCGTGACGATTACACCAACGATTGCGCCAAAGGCGTCGAGCGCTGGAACAAGGTGATCGAGAAGGCTGGCGTGAACTTCCGTCTCGAACTGCCGAGCGTCGCGTTCCACCGGCATGTCGGCGAGTTCAAGAATGTGCATGCATCGCCGACGGGAATCATCCTGACGGATGCCGATTGGGCAAAGAAGCGCGACGAATGGCTGCCGTCGAAGGACGATGGTGCGTTCATCGAAGCGCTGATGAAGCCGGTCACGGAACCGGGCCAGTATGCAGGCTGGATCTCGCCGCCGAAGGTCGGTATCGACAACAAGCCGGGCGACTTCGAATACGTGAAGATCGCGGCATAGTTATCTCTCCCGCAAGGGGGAGGATGACCGCGAGCTTATGAGAGCGGTCGGGTGGGGGTCGCCCCACCCCGGTTCGCTTCGCTCACCGATCCTTCCTCAATGAGGAAGGACAAGAGATGCCGCAATACGCGGTAGCGAGCAACCAAATGGACGCCACCACCACAACGACAGGTCCAAAGAAGCAGCACCTCATCGATCCGGAGGTCTGCATCCGTTGCAATACCTGCGAGGAGACCTGTCCGGTCGACGCGATCACGCATGACGACAACAACTATGTCGTTGACGCCGAAAAATGTAATTTCTGCCTCGATTGCATCTCGCCTTGTCCTACCGGCTCGATCGATAGTTGGCGCGTCGTCAATGCTGCCTACAGCATCGAGGATCAGTTTAGCTGGCAGGAATTGCCCGCACAGGAAGAGATCGCAAGTGGCGATGGTGGCGGCGAAGCCGAGGACGACGAGGCAGCCAGGCTGATTGCCGAGGCGCATTCCGGCAGCGGTGGAAAAAGCATTGCGCCGGCGTCGGCGAGCAAGCCGACTGTTAATCTTTACAATCGGAGTCGTCCCGCAATCGCGACCGTAACGGGTAATTTCCGTTTGACCGATCCTGACGCTGACAACGATGTTCGCCACATCATTCTGGATTTCGGCGATGCATCATTCCCAGTCTTGGAAGGTCAGAGTATTGGCATCATTCCGCCAGGCACTGATGAGAGCGGCAAACCGCATGTCATTCGGCTCTATTCCGTCGCCAGTTCTCGCGATGGTGAGAAACCGAAAACCAACAACCTCGCGCTGACGGTGAAGCGCGAGCCGCAAGGACTGTGCTCGAACTATGTTTGCGATCTGAAGAAGGGCGATACGGTTCAGGTGACGGGGCCGTTCGGCGCGACCTTCCTGATGCCGGATGATCCATCCGCCAACATCATCATGATCTGCACTGGCACGGGGTCGGCTCCATTCCGCGGCTTTACCGAGCGCCGTCGTCGCACCATGCGCGATGCGCCCGGCCGCATGATGATCTATTTCGGCGCACGCCGTCCGGAAGAGCTGCCGTACTTCGGTCCGTTGCAGAAAGTGCCGGACGGTTTGCTGCGCAAGCATTTTGCTTATTCGCGCGTGCCCGGCGAGCCGAAGACCTATGTGCAGGATCGCATGCGTGCGACGGCCGGGGAGATGCTGGCCTTTCTCAAGAACGCCAAGACGCACATTTATATCTGCGGATTGAAGGGTATGGAGACCGGCGTTAACGAAGCGTTGGCCGATATTTGCCGCAGCTCGGGCATGGACTGGGCCAGTCTGCGTGCCGATATGCGCGCTCAGGGCCGCTATCACGTCGAGACTTACTAAGAAAAAAGGGCCGGAAGACCGGCCCTTTCATTCTTGTCACGCGATGCGTTGTCTATTCGGCAGCCACTCGTGACTGCGTGCCATGCGCGGAGACAAGGTAATCCATCGCTGCCTGCACGCCGCCTTTTTTGTGCGGAACGCCAGCGAGCGACAGCGCCATTTCGGTTGCAGCAAGCGCGCCAACGATGGTGGCATCGTTAGTGTCGCCGAGATGGCCGATGCGGAAATACTTTCCAGCAAACGGACCAAAGCTTGCGCCGTAGGAAATGTTGAAATGTTCGAGCGCAATTCCGCGGAACGCATCGGCGTCATGGCCATCTGGCAGCAAAATCGCTGTGACAGTCGATGAATAGCATTTCGGATCGCGGCACAGGATCTCGAGACCCCAATGCTTCACCGCGCGGCGCACGGCTTCGCCGAGCCGGTCATGGCGCGCGAAGACATTATCGAGACCTTCCTCATGCAGCATCTCAATGCTCTCGACGAGGCCGCCAAGCATCAGCGTTGCCGGCGTGTACGGGAAGAAGCCGACCTTGTTCATGTTGATCATGTCGCCCCAGTCGAAGAACGACTTCGGCAGCTTCGAGGTCTTGTAGGCTTCCAGCGCTTTCGGGCTGAGCGCATTGAACGACATGCCGGGCGGCAGCATCAGGCCCTTCTGCGCACCGCCGACTGCGACGTCCACGCCCCACTCATCATGCCGGTAATCGGACGAGGCGAGTGATGAAATGGTGTCCACCATCAACAGTGCCGGGTGGCCAGCGGCGTCGATCGCTTTGCGGATGGCAGCGATATCGCTGGCGCAGCCGGTCGAGGTCTCGTTGTGAACGACGCAGACCGCCTTGATCTCCTTACCTGCGTCCTTGCGCAGATGCGCCTCGATCGCAGCGGGATCGGCACCGACACGCCAGTCGGTCTTGATGAACTCGGCCTGCAAGCCGAACTTCTCGGCCATCTTCTTCCAGAGTGTGGCGAACTGGCCGGTTTCGATCATCAGCACCTTGTCGCCGGGCGAGAGCGTGTTGACGAGCGCTCCTTCCCAGGCACCGGTGCCGGTCGCCGTGTAGATGATCACCGGGTTGCTGGTCTTGAAAATGGTCTTGATGCCCTCGAGGGCCTTCTTCGCCATCTTGGCGAATTCCGGACCGCGATGGTCGATCACCGGCGTGTCGATGGCGCGAAGCACCCGATCCGGCACCGGCGTTGGCCCGGGAATCTGCAGAAAATGGCGGCCGGCGGCACGCGATGAGTTCTGGGCCATCGTCGGTAACTCCTTGAAAAAATGGGCGATCTTGAAGCCAAAACTGCGCCGCCAAGGCGGCCTGAACTTGCCCGGATGAACACTGAATGCGACATTCTGGTCAAGCCCAAAGCGGGCATGGGTTGATAGCAAAAACGTATCGACGTCCCGGGACAGGGGCGCAAAAAAAGCCGGAGGAAGCGTTGGCTGACACATTGAGGCCCGGACTGGAGCGGCGTTTGCGGTCTGCTGTTCAGGGTGAGGTCAAGTTTGATCGCTTTACCCGCGGCCGCTATGCGACGGATGCGTCTCACTATCAGATGGTGCCCATTGGCGTCGTGACGCCGCGGACGATGGACGCAGCCGCGCGTGCAATCGAGATCGCCCGCGACGAAGGCGTTACCGTATTGGCGCGGGGTGGCGGCACGTCGCAATGCGGACAAACCGTCAATGAATCGCTGGTCATCGACTGCTCGAAATACCTGAACCGCATTGTCGATCTCGATGTCGCGAACCGGCGCTGCATCGTCGAACCGGGCATCGTGCTGGATGACCTCAATCGCGCGCTGAAACCGCAGGGTGTGTGGTTTCCGGTCGACATTTCCACCGCCTCGCGGGCCACCATCGGGGGGATGACCGGCAACAACTCGTGCGGCGCGCGCTCGCTGCGCTATGGCAACACCCGCGAGAACGTCATCTCGGTAGAAGCGATCCTCGCCAATGGTCGGCGGCAGAAATTCGGTTCCGCGGCGACTGATCTGTCAGATCATCTGCATTCGCCGGAGATGTTCGGTCTCGCCCGTGATCTGTTGGCGATCGGCGCCCGGGAAGCCGACGAAATCATCGCCCGCTTTCCGAAGGTGCAGCGCCGGGTCGGCGGCTATAATCTGGATGCGCTCCTGCCCGGGCGCAATGACCTCAACCTCGCCCACATCCTGGTGGGCTCGGAAGGCACACTCGGCTTCACCACGCAGGTGGAACTGAAGCTCGCGCCGCTTCTCGGCCGCCGCACAGTCGGCGCCTGCCACTTCGGTCGGTTCCATGATGCAATGGATGCGGCCCAACACATCGTCCGCTTGAAGCCGATCGGTGTCGAACTGGTCGATCGCACCATGATCGAACTGGCGCGCGAGATTTCGATCTTCCGTCCCACGCTCGAGCAGTTTGTGCGCGGTACGCCGGATGCGATCTTGCTGGTCGAATTCGGTGAAGACGATCAAGACGAAAATCTGCACCGCCTCAGCCAACTCACCGAGCTGATGGGCGATCTGGGCTACGGGTGGGACAAGACAGGCGCGAAGCAGGGTGGTGTGGTCGAAGTCCTGGACCCGGCATTACAGGCTGCGATCACCGAAGTCCGCACCTCCGGCCTCAACATCATGATGTCGATGAAGGATGCGGGCAAACCTGTTTCCTTCGTTGAAGATTGCGCGGTGCCGCTGGAACATCTTGCCGAATACACTGCACGATTGACGGAGGTGTTCGAGAAGAATGGCACGCGCGGCACCTGGTATGCCCACGCGGGCGCTGGTTGCCTGCATGTGCGGCCGATTCTCAACTTGCGTCTCGACAAGGACGTCAAGGCGATGCGTGCGATTGCCGAAGAGGCCTTCGCCATGGTGCGCGCCTATAAGGGTTCGCATTCGGGAGAACATGGCGACGGGCTGGTGCGCTCGGAATTTCACGAGTTCATGTTCGGCTCCAGGCTGGTGCGGGCATTCGAGGAGGTGAAGGACCGCTTCGATCCGAACGGATTTTTCAATCCCGGCAAGATCGTTCGCGCGCCGAAATTCGACGACCGCAACTATTTCCGTTTTCGCCCCGGTTATCGCGGCGAAGAGATCACGACACGGCTCGATTGGTCGGCATGGCCCGGCTCCGGCGGCGGTTTTCAGGGCGCGGTCGAGATGTGCAACAACAACGGCGCCTGCCGGAAGATTGAAGGCGGCGTGATGTGTCCAAGCTATCGCGTCACCCGAGATGAGAAGGACGTGACGCGTGGGCGTGCCAACTCTCTGCGCCTGGCGATCACCGGTCAGCTTGGTGTTGATGCGCTGGCATCGGACGAGATGGCCGAAACGATGAAGCTGTGCGTGTCTTGCAAGGCCTGTCGTCGCGAATGCCCGACTGGCGTCGATATGACGCGCATGAAGATCGAGGTGCTGGCCGCCCGCGCCGCACGGTTCGGCTTTTCGCTGCGGGATAGATTGATCGGCTGGCTGCCGCGCTACGCGCCCTATGCCGCGAAAGTGCCGTGGCTGCTGAATTTGCGCAACGTGCTGCCGGGCGCAGGATGGTTGTCCGAGGCTCTTGCGGGGTTTAGTGCGCAGCGAAGCCTGCCGAGGTGGCGCATTGATGTGTTCAAAGAAATCTCACGTGACCAACGAATTGACGCTCCCGAAATCGTTCTCTTCGCCGACACCTTCAATCGCTATTTCGAGCGCGAGAATCTGGATGATGCAGTGGCGGTGCTCTCAGCCGCAGGTTATCGCGTTCACGTCGCGCAGCCGGCGCAAAAAAATCAGCGTCCGCTATGTTGCGGCCGCACCTTCCTGTCGGTCGGTGCCGTCGATCAGGCGCGTGAGGAAGCGGAGCGAACGCTCGAGGCGCTCAAGCCGTTTATTGATAAAGGTGTGCCCGTCGTTGGACTTGAGCCGAGCTGCATTCTCAGCTTCCGTGATGAAGTTCCGACGCTGGTGAAATCCGAAGCCGCCAAGGCATTGTCGCAACTCGCCGTCACATTCGAGGAATTCATCGCATGCGAGCACAAGGCAGGCCGCTTTGCCCTCAAGTTGAGCTCTTTGCCGCAACGGGCGCTGGTGCACGGTCATTGCCATCAAAAGGCGTTCGAAGCTTTCACGCCGGTACAAACTGTTCTCAGGCTTGTGCCGGACCTGCAAGTCGAGGTCATTGAATCGAGTTGCTGCGGAATGGCAGGTGCCTTCGGCTATGCAGCCGATACCATCGACGTGTCGCTGGCGATGGGGGAACTGTCGCTCTTGCCCGCCGTGCGTAACGCGCCAGATGACGCGATCATCGTGGCGGACGGCACGTCATGTCGGCATCAGATTCACGATGGCGCAGGGCGGGATGCGGTGCATGTCGCGCGCGTGCTGGCGCGGGCGATAGCCTAGAAACTTGTTCGTCATACTAGAGGAAGTGGGAAGCCGGAATGTAGTCCTCACCGGGGCCAGTCAACGGGCCACGCTTTGCCCGGAGCCGTCGGCGGGACGAGCGGGGGACGGGATAGTGATTTAATCCAATCCCATCGAGATCTTTGCTCGAAATTGCGTGCGTTCAAAATTATCGAGGTCATATCGTAAATTGTAATGGGAGGACGAGCGGCCCGATACCTGCGGCTGCCACGTGGCATTGAAGATGATCTTGTCGGTCAGCTTCCAGGCGAGTGTCGGTCCAACATAGATCGCGTATCCCAGCCGCTGACGCATCGTGCCGGTGTCGTATTGACCGAGGTGGCGCGCTTCAGCGCCGACAAAGAGTGTCTTGGAAAGCTGGAAGGTGAGGGCGGTCGATATGAGACTGGTGGAGGTGCTAATCCAGAATCGTCGATCGTCATCGTTCTGGGCGGTTTGTGGCACCCAGTTAAAATTTGCGGCCCAGAAAATTCGGTCCGGTACGATGATGGCATCGACCAGCAGTTTCACTGCGGCATTGATCGTCTCGGAGCGAAGTCCGGCGACCGGATCGAACCGCGCCCATCGCGGTTCGATCGCGAATGCTGCGGCGAAAGGATTGTCGGCGCTACGCGTGATGAAGACATGTTGCAGCTCGAACGATAAGCCGTCGAAGCCGCCTATATTGACATCCCGGAAGCCGGCGACGCCCTTGATGCGATCCCAGCCACCAAAGAACGATCCGCCAATCCACCAATCCTTCGCGAAGGTGTAGCCGAGCTCGGATTTCGAGTTGAAGCCGTTGTAGCTACCGTCGCGCTTGGTGAGTCGGCCATCGAGCTCGGTGGCAAAGCCTTTCTCGCCAACTTCGCCGACACCGGTCGGTGAGGTGAAGCCAAAAATCTGGTCGTCGGGCACTTGAGGAATATCGTTACTTTCAGTCTTTTGCGGTGTCTTTCTCTTTGTGTCTGCTTCCGCCGGAAGGACGGCCAGAGCCGTGAAACAGATGCCGACCATCCACGCAACCGCGATCACGCGCGCGCAGACGGATTGGTGTCCGCGCGCAAGCCTTGTGCGCCGCTGCCGATACCACACCGCGACTTCGACCCAAGATGCCATTGACGCCCCGCGCGCCGCCGGCGAATGGAAGCATCCGGCAGACGGCTCGTCTACTCCCATACGATAGTGGAAAAGACATATTTGCGACAGATCGGCCCGAGGTGACTTAGGAACTGCAGTGAACGCCGCTGCGGGGTGTGCGGTCAGTCTTGACCAAAGGCGATCGTCGAGAGAAGCGAAATTTCAGCGCGCCGGGAATCGAGGCGGGTGTGCTGCACCACGATCGGTACGTCGGATTCGAACACCGAGGCATAGTCGGTGTCGAGCGGAACCGGTTCGGGATCGGTCAAATCGTTGAAACGCAAATGCAGTGTCCGGCGTGCCGGAACCGAAACGGCGTAAATGACAGGATCGCGATTCGCAAAGAAGACCGTGAGCTTGATATTCGCATTTTTATCGCCGGCGTTCAGGATGCACGCGGTCTCATGGGACAGAAGAGCGCGATCCTGCGACACGCTTCCCGAGGGGATGTAGCCTTCAGGAATGGCCCATCTGGTTTTACCGATCGCAGACATCAAGATTTCCTCCGTGCCGGTCAATTGAAACGCAGTGCGGCGCTGGGCAATGTTCCTGCGGTTTCTATCAGCGACGACCGCTCGCTTGGCTGTGCTGTCTTCGGCGCGAGCGTTGACGAGCCGGTCAGCGCCGTGAGGAAACGGCCCGGCCAGTCCTGGATGTCGTTGGCGGCAATGATTTTATAGAGTGCCTCAAACCGGGCGCGCCGTTCCTCGTACGGCATCGACAAGGCGCGGTGGATCGCGGATGCGACAGCCTCGGAGTCGTACGGATTGACCAGCAGGGCTGGCCGGCATTCCACGGCCGCGCCGGCGAACCGCGAGAGAATGAGAACCCCCGGATCCTCCGGGTCCTGCGCGGCGACATATTCCTTGGCGACCAAATTCATGCCATCGCGTAACGGCGTGACAAGTGCCGCGCGCGAACTGCGATAGAGACCGGCCAGCGCCGTGCGGCTATGGGCTTTGTTCACATAGCGCACCGGCGTCCACGACGCTTCGCCGTAAGTCCCGTTCACGCGGCCGACGATCGTCGAAACGTTTCGCTCCATTTCCATGTACTCGGGAATGGAGGAACGGCTCTTCGGTGTGATCTGAAGGTACGTGACGTTGTTGCGCCACTCGGCATGATTTTCGAGAAATCGTTCGAACGCAGCAATGCGGTGTTCGATGCCTTTGGAGTAATCCAGCCGATCGACGCCGATGATCATCGCGCGGCCAGAGAGTGAAGCAAGAACGCCGCTGACGAACGATGATTTGATGGCGCGGCGCGCCGTTTTGGCGAAGTTTTCGGTTTCAACGCCAACCGGAAAATCACCGATGCGGACGGTTCGTTCGCCGGTGTCGTAGCCGTCATTGCGATTGCCCGGAAACTTGCACTCGTTCTCGACGTAGCGCGCGAAATTGGCTGCATCGATTTCAGTCTGGAATCCGACGAGATCATAGTGACAGAGCGCAGAAATGATCCGTTCGTGATGCGGCAGGCCGGTGATGATCTCGACCGGCGGGAATGGCGTGTGCAGGAAGAAACCGATGCGGTTTTTGTGACCGCGTTCCCGTAAAGCCTTTGCAAGAACAAGGAAATGATAATCGTGAACCCAGATGACGTCGTCCGGTTTCAGAATTTTGTCGAGCTCGTCGGCAAAATGCTCGTTGACCTTCATATAACCTGACAGATCCTGACGCGAAAATTCCGCCAGATCGAGACGATAGTGCAGGATTGGCCACAACACGCGATTGGCGAAGCCGTAGTAATATTCCTCGTAGGCTTCCTTCGGCAGGTCGGCGAGAACGAAGGAGATGCGGTCGCTTTCGATGGTGCGCGTTTCCAGCGTCTTGACGGTGACCCGCCCGCTCCAGCCGAACCAGACGCCGGGGTTGCGCTTGAGCGCGGCCATGACCGCGACTTCAAGGCCGCCTGCACGGGTGCCTGATTTCGGCGCCGAAACGCGATTCGAAACAACGACTAGCCGCGCCAATAGCGATCCTCCCAGCTTCGCGACAAACGCATCGCAGTTAAAATCAAACCCGCCATTGAATAGGTCTGCGGAAAATTACCCCACAACTCGCCAGTCTGCATGTTGATGTGCTCCGCCAGCAACCCGTAGCGATTGCGGTACTGCAAGGCATCGACGAACAGATCGCGCGCTTCCTGCTTCCGCCCGAGCGACCACCAGGCATCGATCAGCCAGAAGCGACAGATCAGAAATTCACCTTCGGGCACGCCGAAGTCGTCCGGGCTGGCATAACGCATAACGTGCTTGCCGCGCAGAAGTTCGCGTTCCATCGCTGCAACAGTCGAGACGAACCGCGGGTCGTCCGCCTCGACGGCGCCGAGTTCATGTAACAGCAGTACGCTGGCATCGAGATCCTCGGAGCCGAATGCCGCAGTAAAGGCGCCGCGTTTTTCATTCCACGCTTTGTCCAGCAGCGTCGCATGAAGACGTTCGGCGACATCGTTCCAGTAATTGGCGCGTTCGACAAAGCCGAGTTGCTGCGCAATTGCGGCAAGCCGATTGCAGCCGGCCCAGCACATCGCGACCGAATGCGTATGGATGCGCTGGCGGCCGCGATATTCCCAGATGCCGGCGTCGGGCGTGAGTGCGAGGCGATCGGCCTTGCGCCCGAGAATTTCAAGAAGCTTGAATAGCGACTCGTCCCCCATCTGCGGCAAGCGACGATCGAAGTACATCGGCATGGCAGCGAGAATGATGCTGCCATAAGTGTCGTGCTGCGACTGAATCGATGCGGCATTGCCGACGCGGACCGGACCGTCGCCGCGAAAGCCGGCGAGGTCGCGCGCGATATGTTCGTCCATTGGATCGGCCTGCACCACACTATAGACCGGACGAATGGATTCCGCCTCTTCCGAAACGAGGTTGATGATGTAGTGGATGAAGTCTTCCATCGTGCCGGTGGCGCCCAGGCGGTTCAGCGCCTTCACCACGAAATAGGCGTCGCGCAGCCAGCAAAATCGATAGTCCCAGTTGCGCTGCGAATGCGGCGTTTCCGGAATCGATGTCGTGTGGGCGGCGATGATGCCGCCGGTCTCCTCGAAGTTTGATAATTTCAGTGTGATGGCGGAGCGCACCATCGCATCCTGCCAATCGTAGGACAGATTCAGCCTGCGTACCCATTCGCGCCAATAGTCACGGGTCTTGTCGAGGAAATCGCGGCAGGTGGGAGCGAGCGCCGAGGGGAATGGCTCGTCGGCGCCGAACACCATGTGCAGAGGCCGTGTCACAACGAACGAAGCCTCTCGCTCGATATAGGAGAGCGGA
The DNA here is from genome assembly GCA_023423415.1 of Pseudomonadota bacterium. GTDB lineage: Bacteria > Pseudomonadota > Alphaproteobacteria > Rhizobiales > Xanthobacteraceae > Pseudorhodoplanes. Next base: position 18,369 of record JAFAFP010000023.1, read on the forward strand.
GCGTCGGTGCTGAGACGCAATTGAGTGTCGCCGCCCCAGTAACGAATGTGATTGCTGCCGATCGTGTGATTGGTGATGGGATGACCGTAATCATAGGTCGGCCGGAAGCGGATCGTGATGCGCGGCAATCCGGCGATCGGTTCAATAATCCGCACGAGTTGGGGTGCGCGATAGATGCGATCGAAATTGCGAAAACGCGGCGCGAAGTCGGTGATGCGGACGGCGTTGCCTTTGTCGTCGGTAAGTTCGGTGACCACCACCGGCGTGTTGCGCAGATAGTCGGATTTGATGTTGACCATGCCATCGAGCACGATATCGGTAAAACCCTTCTCCTCGTCGCCGGCGAGAAGACGGGAGAAAACCGGATTGCTGTCGAACCGGGGAAAGCACCACCAGGTGATGCGCGAGCCCGGTTCGACCAGAGCTGCCGTGCGCCCGTTGCCGATAAGCGCAAGATCAAGCCCGTAATCCGTCATCGTTCCTCCACCTGTTCAAGTTCGGCCAGACGCTGGAGCCACAGCCGAACATCCTGCGGACCGTCGAAATCGAATGTCGCTCCGGGCACGATGCCGCCGACCGAGAAACCGATGCCATCGAATTCCGGCAATGCCGCGAAGGCCGCATTGTCGGTGATGTCGTCGCCGATGAAGATCGGCCGGCGGCCCTTGAATGTTTCGTCCGCCATCATTTCACGCAGGCCCGTGCCCTTGTCGTAACCGCCTGCCTTGATCTCGACGACCAGTTTCCCCGGCAGCACTTCCAGCGAGTCGCAGCGCTCGTTCTTGCAGATCGCAACGACGCTCTTCATGATCTCGCCGCCATATTCCGGCGCTTGCCGGTAATGGATGGCAAGCGAATAGCCCTTGTCCTCGATGATAATGCCTTTGCCGATCTGACCGATCTCCGCAAAATCGGCCCGCAGCTCTTCGTCGAGCGTCGCGATATGACTGCGCTGGATCTTGGCCTGGGGTTCGAAGCGGATCTCCGCACCGTGACCGCCGACGGCGGGCAGTCGCAGCGGGTCGAAAATGCGATCGAGTTCCGCGATCGGCCGGCCGCTGATGAAGGCGATGGCGCCGTCAAGCCGCAACCATAGCCGGTAGAGCGCATCGCGCAAACGCGATGGAACATTCACCTCCAGCGGCGTCGGCGCGATATCGAGCAGTGTTCCGTCAACATCGAGGAAGATGGCCGTTCGATCGAGATCGAATTTCAGGCTCTCAGGTGGCAGGCGTTGGCGCGTCCCAGCAGACGGTGAGGTCGCCGGATCGCGGCTTTCGGTTTCCGCCGGAGTGGTTTTGGCGAGTGATTCAGGCATCGGGTTGCGCTGCAGAATAACCATGCCGGACTGCGTCCGGCTTCACACGCGAACAAGGCGGACAATCGTGACGGAACGACAGCAGAAGACATAGGTGGGGATGGGAGGGCGTGCAGTGGAGTCGCACCGCTGCTTCGCTGGGGAAAAAGACAAAATATCGAGAAGTCATTCAGCGTCTTTCGGCGAAGGTAATTTCCTATGGGGCGCGGCCGAAGCGCGCGGGCGTGGTCAGAGTGCAACGCAGCAAGCGGACCAAAGTTCCATTCACCGTATGGGCCGATGTGGCGATGCCGGCGGCGTCACGTTATTGGCTCCCGAGAGGCCCTTTGCATTCCAAGAGACCCTTTGCAGCGCGCCCTTTTTCGTGTTTTAACTAGATAGTTAAAAGATAATGCCCGAACCCTTCCGGGCAGGGGAGGAGCTACCGAATGGCGGTCAAGCGTCTTGGCATCATCATGCACGGCGTCACCGGACGCATGGGCATGAACCAGCATCTGATCCGGTCGATTCTGGCGATTCGCGATTCTGGCGGCGTGGCTTTGGCGGACGGTACACGCGTGATGCCCGATCCCATCCTTGTCGGCCGCAACCCCGACAAGATCAGCGCGCTTGCGCAGCAGTATGGCGTCGCCCGCTGGGCCACCGATCTCGACAAGGCGCTGCTCAATCCCGAAGACGAGGTTTTCTTTGATGCGGGCACGACTCAGATGCGGCCCGAACTGCTGGAAAAAGCCATCAAGGCGGGCAAACACGTCTATTGCGAGAAGCCGATCGCGACCGATCTCGCCTCAGCGATGAAGATCAGCAAGCTCGCCAAGGAATCCGGGCTGAAGAACGGCGTGGTGCAGGACAAGCTGTTCCTGCCTGGTCTGCTGAAGCTGAAGATGCTGCGCGATTCCGGTTTCTTCGGCCGCATGGTCTCAGTGCGGGGTGAATTCGGCTACTGGGTGTTCGAAGGCGACTGGCAGCCGGCGCAGCGTCCATCCTGGAATTATCGTACGGAAGACGGCGGCGGCATCATCCTCGATATGGTTTGTCACTGGCGTTATGTGCTCGACAACCTGTTCGGCGAAGTGAAGAGCGTGTCCTGCCTTGGCGCGACGCATATTCCCGCGCGCTGGGACGAAAACGATAAAAAATACACTGCCACCGCCGATGATGCCGCTTACGCGACCTTCGAACTGGAGGGCGGTGTGATCGCGCATATCAACATGTCCTGGGTGACGCGCGTCTATCGCGACGATCTCGTTACCTTCCAGGTCGATGGCGTGAATGGTTCTGCGGTCGCCGGTCTCACCGATTGCGTAATCCAGCCGCGTCAGGGCACGCCACGGCCGGTCTGGAATCCGGATGTGAAGCAAGCGATCGATTTCTACAATACCTGGCAGCCGGTGCCGGACAATCAGGTCTATGACAACGGCTTCAAGGTGCAGTGGGAAATGTTCATTCGCCACGTCGTCGAGGATGCGCCGTATCAATACACGCTGCTGGAAGGCGCAAAGGGTGTTCAGCTTGTCGAATGCGCCTTGCAGAGCTGGAAGGAACGCCGCTTCGTCGATGTGCCGAAGCTGAGTTTTTAATCGATTGGTCATTCCGGAGCGCGAACGCAGTTCACGAACCCGGAATTCATTCAAGGTGAACGTGTATCTGGAATCCGGGTTCGCTCGCCTTCGCTGCGCTTCGGCATGCACCTCGGAATGATGGAGGATCATATGAACCGCTATGAACGTCCGCGCGCCGGTTTGACGATCGCGCTGCCGCGTGCCGATCGCAGCATCGAACAATTCGCAGTGTCAGCCCCGGCCGACTTCCCGCAAAAGGTCAATACGCCGCTCAACCGCATTGCGTTCGGGGCGGCACATGTGGTGGTCGACCCGTTGGCCGATTGCGATCCATGGCTTGACGCTGCTGTGGACTGGGATCGCACCATTGCCTTCCGCGAACATCTGTGGGATCTCGGCCTCGGCGTCGCCGAAGCGATGGACACCGCGCAACGCGGCATGGGGATGAGCTGGCCGCAGTCATTGGAGTTGATCCGCCGCTCGGTCGCGGCGGCGAAGCCGCGTAAGGGGTTGGTCTTCTCCGGCGCCGGCACCGATCAACTCGCGCCCGAGGATGCAAAGACCATCGATGACGTGATCCGGGCCTATGAGGAGCAGTTTGCGGCCATCGAGAGCTTTGGCGGCCGCATCATCCTGATGGCGTCGCGGGCGTTGGCGCGCGTCGCCAAATCAGGCGACGATTATCGCAAGGTTTATGGCCGCATCTTATCGCAGGCGAAGGAGCCGGTGATCATCCACTGGCTGGGCGACATGTTCGATCCTGCGCTCGCGGGCTATTGGGGCGAAAAGAATCTTGATGCCGCGATGGATATTGCGGTCGAGATCATCAATGCGAATGCCGCGAAGATCGATGGCGTGAAAATTTCCCTGCTCGACAAGGACAAGGAAATCGCGATGCGTCGCCGCCTCGTCAAAGGTGTGCGGATGTATACCGGCGATGACTTCAACTATGCTGAATTGATTGCGGGCGATGCGCAGGGCTATTCGGATGCGCTACTCGGCATTTTCGATGCGATTGCGCCGGCAGCCGCGGCGGCGCTGGAGGCCTTGTCCAAGAGTGATAGCCAGACGTTCCACGACATCTTCGGTCCGACCGTGCCGTTATCGCGTCACATCTTCCGCAGTCCCACACGCTTCTACAAGACCGGCGTGGTGTTCATGGCCTATCTCAACGGTCATCAGGATCATTTCACCATGGTGGGCGGGCAGGAGAGCACGCGTTCGACCTTGCATCTCGCGGAGATTTTCCGGCTCGCCGATACGGCCGGGTTGCTGCGTGATCCGAATCTTGCCGTCACACGCATGCGGGCCGTACTGGCCGTACGGGGCATCGGCGTTTGATGCGCGATCTCTCGAGGGACCATCGCTGGCTCTCCATCAACACCGCGACGGTCCGTCAGCAGGCGGATTTTGTCGGTATTGTTGAAGCTTGCGCCAAGCGTAGCATCCGCGCGGTCTCGCCATGGCGCGATCAGGTGGCGCATGTGGGGCTCGATCGGGCGGTGAAGGCTGTGCGCGACGCCGGATTGCAATTGTCCGGCTATTGCCGCGGCGGCATGTTCACCAGCGATTCTGCGCACAAGCAAGAGGTGCTGGACGACAATAGGCGTGCGATCGATGAGGCCGCTGCGCTGGGTGCGCCGTGTTTGGTGCTGGTGGTCGGTGGGCTGCCACAATACTCGCGGCCGGGCTCTGTGCCCAGCAAGGACATCCGTGCCGCGCATGCGCAGGTTACCGATGTCATTGGCGAGATGCTGGATTATGCGAAGACTGCTGGCATGTCGCTCGCCGTGGAGCCGCTGCATCCGATGTATGCGGCGGACCGCGCCTGCGTGAACACGCTGCGGCAGGCGCTGGATATCTGCGATGCGCTTGATCCAATGCGTTCAGGTGCGGTGGGTGTGGCGATCGATACTTTCCATGTCTGGTGGGATTCCGATGTGTGGAGTCAGATTGATCGCGTCGGCAAGGAACGTCTGCTGGCGTTTCACGTCTGTGACTGGCTGGTGCCGATGAAAGATATGCTGCTCGACCGCGGTATGATGGGTGACGGTGTGATTGACATTCCGCAATATCGCGGCGCCGTGGAGGCGCAAGGCTATCAGGGCTTCATTGAAGTAGAGCTTCTGTCCAACGATTGGTGGTCTCGTCCGCTGGACGAAGTGTTGGACACTTGCATCACCCGATATCGAACAGTGGTGTAGCCGGTCTCGCTCTTTATGCAGATTTAATCTGGCGTAGCGCGTTCGCGAGGTAGCATCGGTTCGTCCGGTGCTGCGAGATCGGTGCGCTCGTCTTCGCCCGGACGCTCCGGACTTTGTTCGTATGTTTCGAGCGCCGGATCGTCATCCTTGACCGGTTGGATTTCGTTGCCCTTTCGCGCCGACCGGCCCCGATTGATTCTGGCTGGCGAGGGGCGCGGCTTTTGCTTTTCCATTGTGAGCACTCGCGTTTGGAGCCATGAAATAACGCGGGACACGGGTGCCCCGTTCCTGCTGGATCGTGGCCGGAACATTCTGTGCCGTGGTCTGTTGACCCTGCAGCAATCCCTTATTCGAAACCTCGGAGGAACCAGGATGGATTGGAATCGGGTGGAAGGAAACTGGAAGCAGGTGAAGGGCAAGATCAAAGAACAGTGGGGACGTCTGACCGATGACGATCTCGACGTCATTAATGGTCGTCGCGAGCAGCTCGAAGGTAAGATTCAGGAGCGTTATGGGCTCGGGAAGGATGCGGTGAAGAAAGATATCGACGATTGGTATGGCGCGCAGCGCTGGTAAACAATTCGTCATGACTGCAAAAGGGCCCCATTTCGGGGTCTTTTTGTTGTCCGGAGCCATCGAGACGAATGATTCACCATCGGGCACCGGTCGCTGGACGTTTAACCGGATCGTATCGCTTCGGTTTCAAGATCGTCCGCATCGGTGCGCGGTCATTTTGAAGATCGATTCCACGCTCCGCAGGAGCGATCGATGTTGCGTTTCGTCGCTGTCTTTGTTGTCATCGCCTGCTCTTCCTTTGCGGGAAGTCATAGCTCGCACGCCTTCGACGCTACAGACGGCGTGATTGTATCGTGGCCGAATTCATCCGCCGCTACAAAATGGCGGGTTGTGCACGCACAGATGATCGAAGACGCGGCCCGCCTGGCCGCTTGCCGTGTGGATCCTGAAGCTTGTAGCGTCGAACACAAACGCTTTGATGTCATCGTGGAGCGCGGGCGCGGCCGCGAGGGGCATGCGCTTCTCGGCGAAATCAATCGCGCTATCAATCTTGCGATCCGACCGATGAGCGATCTGCAGCGTTTCGGCACGCCCGATCATTGGACGGCGCCGCTGGAAACGCTGCGCGCTGGCGTTGGCGATTGCGAGGACTATGCGATCCTCAAGCTTCTCGCCTTGCGCGAAGTCGGGATTTCCGAGGACGATTTAATGCTTGTGATCGTGCGCGATTCCGTCGCTCGCACGGACCACGCTGTTCTGGCTGTGCGGTTGGAGCAGCGTTGGCTCGTTCTCGACAATCGCACTTTTGTGATGGCCGATCTGCCGTCGGCATTGCATCCCAAACGCTATCGCGTTCTGGCTCAGTTCGGCCGCCAGTCCGACACGCAGGATTATGCCAGCGTTGCCGCTGCGGTGCCTGATTTCCTTATGTAGCGCGAGCTTCCAGTTCGCGGATCCGCGCCCTGCAGCTCTCGACCTCGCCTTCCAGGCGCGAGATGTTCTGCAATAGCCGTTCGCTAGTGAGCTTCAGGAAATAAAAGCCGAAGTCCGGATCCTGAAAATACAGCTCGCGCACCTTGTCATAAATGATGAACAAGACCTGCCCGTCTTCGAGGCATTCGACTGTCGCGGTGCGCTTATTGTCCGGTGAGAGAAAGCCCAGCTCGCCCAACACCCGGCCAGGGGGAATTTCGATGCTGAATTCCTTGACCAGGAATTTCCCGGTCACGGTGTAGTACATCGCATTGGCAACGTCGCCCTTGTGGAACAGCACGTCTCCGGCCTTGAAGTTCCGCTTGGTCATGAATGGCTTCAGCCATTCCATGTCGAGGTCGCCCTGAGACGCGACCTTCACCCGCTTGACCAGTTGCTGGATTTGGTAGAGGCGCACGCAATTGATCGGCAATAGCACCGCGTACATGGCAAAGGTCGGCAACGCCTTGGCCAGAAGGCCATAGCCCATAAAGAGAATGTTGCTGATGATCGCTGCGATACGCAGCGGGATCATCGTCCGCAAGGTCACCGAAGCGATGTAGAAAATGCCTCCGATCAGCCCAAGCAGATTTGCCAGATCCATCTTGGATATGATGAAGTCGACCAGATACGCGTAGATAAAATCGAAATTCATTGGTCACTCCGATGACCGATCGACAGGTCCGCGCCTGAATTCAGTTTCTTTCACGCCCGTCATAGGCGGGCAAGGAGCGAAGAGGCCATGGATGCCGCGGCGCTGCCATGACCGGGTATTGCTACAGTCGGATGACGGCCCTTTCGATCGCGGCAATGGTGCTGGGTCGGGCCGCCTGTGCCTCGGCAAGGATAGCATCCATCATGTCGTCGTCATGTTCGGGCGCATGGTGGAACAGACAGAGCGTCTTCACCCCGGCGGCGTCGGCCAGGCGCGTGCCGTCGCGCCAGGTGGAATGGCCCCATCCTTTTTTGGCGTCGATCTCGGCTTCGGTATAGGTCGTATCGTTGATGACAAGGTCCGCATCACGCGCCAGCGTCACCAGCGCTGCGTCGTGATCTTCGTGGCGCCCCTCATTATCGGTCAGATAGGCGACCGATCGCCCGCCATAGTCGATGCGGTAGCCGGTAGCCCCTCCGGGATGGTTCAGTCGGATGGTCCGAACGGTGGCGTCGCCCAGAACGATGGTCTGTCCGGCCGCAAAATCGCGATACTCGATCTCCGCACGAAAGGTCTCGATCCCGATCGGGAACAGCGGTTCGCTCATCATCGCCTGGGTGACCGCTTTCAGCCGGAAATCGGGCAGCAGGTTTCCGGCCCACAGGCGAAAGCGGTGGTGTGGTATGAAGAAAGGAGCAAAGAACGGAATGCCGGCCACGTGGTCGTAGTGACAATGGGTCAGCAGGATGTCGGCATCAATGATGCCATTCTGCTTCACCAGTTCGTTGCCGAGTTCGCGTAGGCCCGTGCCGGCATCGAGAATGATCAGCCGATTGCCGCAGCGAACTTCGACGCATGGCGTATTGCCGCCATAGCGGTGTGTCGCTGGTCCAGGACAGGGGATCGAGCCCCTCACGCCCCAGAAGCGGATAGAAAATTCCGGCATTAATTGCTCGCCCTGTCCCCGGCCGTTCAGGCTCTTGATACATGTTTATATCGTATGCGGGAGTGATCCTGTTCACAAACACGCGGGCAGGATCGGTTCATATGCCGCAATGTGAATAGGCTGTCGTGCATCATTTGGTGTCGAATGCGAACACGCCGTCCCAGAGCTCCGGCGGCGGCGCGGCCCGGAAAGCGTCGATCCGTGCCTGGTATAGGTCGAGAACCTCGGTCAGCCCGAATGTCTGCGGCTGGATTCGGGCTCGCTGCAACGCAGTTTCGGCGCCGGACCAGTCGCGCTGGCGGTAACGCGACATCATATCTTTCACGAAGCCGACGAAGGTCCTGAACTCATCGCTCTTGGCAACGGCCTCATCGCCGATAAGCGCATATATGCTCTCTGGCTCGGTCTTACCCTTCACCGTGATCAGATCAATCTGAACCGTTGCGAATCGGTCCCCGACTTTCTCCGCGGTCTTCGCGCCAAGGATGATCGGTGTGCCGTAGGACTTGGATCGGCCTTCAAGGCGCGATGCAAGATTCACGGAATCGCCGAGCACCGAATAATCGAAACGGAGATCCGAGCCCATATTGCCGACCACACAGGTGCCGGTATTGATGCCGAGCCCGATATTGATCGGAAAGAACGGCTTGCCGTCCTCCAGCGCTTCCGCCTGACGTTCGCGGTTCAATTCCGACATCCGACGCAACATGTCGAGCGCGGCTGCGCAGGCATGGCTCTCATGGTCCTTGTCATCCAGCGGCGCATTCCAGAACGCCATGATGGCGTCGCCGATATACTTGTCGATGGTGCCTTTGCGCTCGACAATTGAATTGGTCAGCGGCGTCAGCAGCCGGTTCATCAGCTCGGTCAGACCTTGCGGATCGTTCTTGAAGCTTTCCGAAATGGTGGTGAAGCCGCGCACGTCGCTGAACAGGATCGTCATGTTGCGTGTTTCGCCGCCCAGCACGAGCTTCTTCGGCGAGTTGGCCAGTTGCTCAACCAGATCAGGCGACAGATAACGGCTGAACGCGGAGCGGATGCGACGCCGGTCCGCCTGCTCACGGAAATAGTTGATGAAGACCAGCGTCAAATAGGTCGTGAAAATTGCAATCAGCGGGAACGTTACGTCGAACAGCAGACCGTGCTGCACATACATGTACCAGGAACTGGCGGCGAGCAGGCTCGCGATCGCAAGGCCAAGCGAAATCAGCGTCATCGCGCCGATCCACGGCGAAACGATCACGAGGAAGATGCCGACCAGCGCGGTGACCACAAGCTCTGCGCCGACCGCGTAATTCGGGCGTGACAGCACCGATTGGGTCAATGCATTTTCGAGCACCTGCGCGTGGATCTCGACTCCCGGCATCGCCGTTTCCACCGGCGTCGCCTTGATATCGAGAAGCCCGACTGCGGAGGTGCCGATCAGCACCAGCCGCCCGTTGAAGCGGTCGGCCGGAACATTGCCCCCGATCACGTCCTTGGCGGATACGTAACGGCCCGCATCCTGCCGGGTGTAGTTCACCCACATCTGGCCGTTCGCATCGGTCGGCAATTCCAGGCCCGGTATGGCGACCGCCCGCACGCCGACCGGATCGGTGCGGATCAGGATCGCGCCGGACCCGGTAACGACACGCAGCATTTCCAGCGACATGGCGGGAACGATTGTGTCGCCGGCTTTCATCACCAACGGAACGCGCCGGACAACGCCATCGCGTTCGCTGCGGAGCGTAAGGACGCCACGGCCGGCGGCGGCCATTTCCAGGACAGGGAGGTTGCGCAGCATGCCATCGAACGTGATGAGGAACGGCGACGGATCGGGACCGATCGTGGCAATGCCGGTGCGGGGCATGTCGGCTGCATCAGGCGTCGCTGTGATGATGGCGGACTGGCCGAGGATGACCCTCGCATTTCCGATGCTTTGCGCGAGCACGTCGTCGTTGCTCGGAAACGCCTTCATTTTCTCGCGCGTTTCGTTGTCGATTTGCGGCAGCGAAGATGCGAGCATGGCCGGCGACATGCGGTCCGGCTCCGACATGATGACGTCAAAGCCAATGGCGGCGCTGCCGGCATTCTGGATTTTTGTCACGAGCTCGGCCAGCAAGGTGCGCGGCCACGGCCACTGTCCGAGCGCCTGAAGGCTAGCCTCGTCGATATCGACGATGACGACCGGCTTCAGCGTCGCCACGCGCGGCTTGAGCACCTGATAAAAGTCGAAGCCCCGCAGCCGGAGATTTTCGAGTTGCGCAGGATCCCAGATGCGCAGCGCAATGAACGCCGCAACGAGTGCGAATCCGGCGGAGCGCCGAATTCCAAACCATTTGAGCAGACTGAAATGCCGCTCTTTCTGTCGGGCGAGCCGCTTCTGCCGGAGAAGCCGCAACCGCTGAGCAATCTTGTTGGCCACGGCGACAAACTACAATGTCGTCATCCCCGCGAAAGCGGGAATCCATGCCGGGCGCAGTTTCAATGCTTGTGCTGACACCACCGGTAATTCTTCCGTCAAATTCACTTTTGCAGGTATGGGCTTCCGCTTTCGCGGGAATGACTGACCAGGTAACTTTGAAGGCACTACTTCTCGCGAAACGCGCGGTTGAAGTGATCGCTTAGCGGTTTCATCAAATACGACATTACCGTGCGATCGCCGGTTTGTACAAACGCTTCCACCGGCATGCCAGGCACAAGTTTGACATCGCCGAGCCGCGCCACCTCTGCCGGCGGTAGGGCAATCCGGATCGTATAGTAGCCAAGGCCGGTGCGCTGATCGGTGGTGATGTCGGCGGAGATGCGGGACACCGTGCCTTCTATTTCAGGCGTGCTTTGCTGGTTGAAGGCGGTGAAGCGCAGGATCGCCTTTTGGCCAAGCTGCAGCTGATTGATATCCTGCGGGTTGACCTTGGCCTCGACTGTGAGGTTGTCGGCGGCAGGCACGATCAGCATGATTGCGTCTCCGGCGGAGATCACGCCGCCGACCGTGTGGACAGTCGATTGAAATACTGTGCCATCCTGCGGCGCGCGGATATCGATGCGGCGCAACTGATCCTCGGCCGTAACCTTGCGCTCGACGAATTCGCCGATCCTGGCGTCAACGTCACGCAACTCCTTGGCGACTTCGCTCGACAACTCCTGATCAATCTGGATGATCTGCAATTCCAGTTCATTGATCTTGCCCTTGGCCTGCGCAGTGGTGGCAACGAGGAGGCCGCGTTCGCCTTCGAGGCGCGTGGCTTCGCGCTCGAGCTGCGTCAGGCGGTTCAGCTGGATCAAATTCTTGCTGTAAAGGTCGCGGACGCCGGAAAGCTCACGTTCGATCAGTTCGACTTCCTTCGCCTTCGCGTTACGCTGTGCGGTGTGGCCGGAGATCTCTTCCTGCAATTGACCGATACGCTGCTGCAACTGCGATTTCTGGCCTGCGCGGGTGGTGCGGCGCAGTTCGAACAATTTGCGCTCGCCGTCGATGGTGGCGCGAACCTCGGGCTCGTGAGCCGCGTCGGTGAGTGCTTTAGGAAAGGCGACGGCCGTCGCACCGTCACGTTCGGCTTCAAGCCGCGCCTTGCGCGCCGACAACTCGTTCATGCCTCTGATGACGATCGCAAGGTTGGCGCGGGTCACGGTCTCGTCGAGCCGAACCACGATATCGCCCGCCTTGACGCGGTCGCCGTCGCGCACGCGCACTTCGCCGACAATGCCGCCACTCGGATGCTGCACTTTCTTCACATTGGAATCGACGACGACCTGGCCAGGCGCGATCAGTGCGCCGGAGAGCTGGGTCGTGCCGGCCCAGCCTCCGAAACCGACGACTAGAACGCCGATCACAACAACGCCGGCGATGATATGGCGGCGGATCGAGGGCTGCGCGCTGGACCGTGGGTTCATGCGGACGTTCCTCTGGCTTCAGGCACGACCTTGAGTGGATGTGGTTGCGGGCTTCGTTGCAGCACTTTCGGCAACACCAGTTCCTTGGGGCCGACCGGATGCTGCACGCGACCGTTGTTCATCACCAGAACGAGATCCACCGCTTCGAGCGCGCTCGGCCGGTGCGCGACGATTACGGCGATACCGCCACGCTTGCGCACACTCATGACAGCGCGAGCGAGCGCCTCGTCGCCCTCGTAGTCGAGGTTGGAATTCGGCTCGTCCAGCACCACGAGAAAAGGGTCGCCATACAGCGCGCGGGCGAGGGCGATACGCTGCGCCTGACCGGCCGAGAGGGCGCTGCCCTGTTCACCGACCTGCGTTTCATACCCTTCCGGCAAACGCACGATGAGATCGTGCACACCTGCGGTCGTTGCGGCGCTGACGATGGCTTCGGGATCGGCGTTCGGTTCGAAGCGGGCAATATTCTGTGCGACGCTGCCAGCCAGCAATTCGACATTCTGCGGCAGATAGCCGATGTGCTTGCCCAGCGCTTCCGGCATCCATTGATCGAGCGCGGCGCCATCGAGCCGCACCGTCCCGCGGACCGGCGACCACAGCCCAACCAGCAAGCGCGTGAGAGAGGATTTGCCGGAAGCGCTCGGGCCGATGATGCCAAGCGCGCTTCCGGCCGGGATCGTGAAACCGACATCCTGCAGCACGATCTTCTGCGTACCCGGCGGTGCGGCGGCGACGCTTTCTACCGAAAGGTTCGCCTTGGGGGCCTGCAACGGCATCACCTCGGTCTGTGCCGGGAACAGGGCGAGCAAACGGTTCAGCCGCGTCCAGCTTTGCCGCGCCGCCTGAAAGCCCTTCCAGTTGGCGATGGCGAGATCGACCGGCGCCAATGCGCGCGCCGAGAGGATCGAGCCGGCGATGATGATGCCGGCGGAGGCTTCCTGGTTGATCACAAGCCACGCGCCGACTGCCAGCACGCCGGATTGCACGATCATGCGTAGCGATTTCGAGATCGCGCCGAGGCCGCCGGCGACATCGCTCGCCTCGCCGTGGCTGTCCATATAGCGCTGGTTCGCCTCGGCCCAGCGATCGGCGATGCGCGGCACCATGCCCATGGCGCTGATCGCTTCTGCATTGCGGATCGAGATTTCGGCAAGCCCGTTGCGCGTCACGGCGTGACGGGTCGAAGCCTGCATCGGTTCCTTGGTCCAGCGTTCGGTGAGGATCGTCAGCGTGACAAGGATGATGGCGCCGACCAGCGCAGCGAAGCCAATCCAGAAATGGAAGAACACGAAGCAGATGGCGAGATAAACCGGCAGCCATGGCAGATCGAAGAACGCGATCGGGCCTGAACCGGACAGGAACGAACGCACATTATCGAGATCGCGCAACGGCTGCAGCCCGTCGCTGCGGTTGCCGGCTTTCAACGGGAGCCGGATCAGCGTTTCATACACACGGCCGCTGAGCTTCTCGTCAAGGCTGGCGCCGATCCGCACCATGATCCGCGAGCGAATCAGATCGATGATGGCGAGCATCGCGAACAGGAACGCGGCAATCACGCACAGCCCGATCAGCGTCGGCACCGATTTGCTCGGCAGCACCCGGTCATAGACCTCGAGCATGAAGATCGAACCGGTGAGCATCAGGACATTGCTCACCGCCGAGAATACCGCGACGCCGATCAGCGCGTTACGGCAGGCGCGAAGCGCGGCGGAGAGTTCGGAGGGGGCTGCGCTAGTGCTTTTTTTTGGGTCGTTCGACATACCGGTTCGCTTGCAACCCGCTCTTTATGCCGCTGCTCGGCGCGGTCTGCTAAAGGTTATTGATAGTATCCAGCATGCCATAAAAGACTTGATGTTTCGCGGGTCACCTCAAGACGGTTAACGTCACAGCAGGTCATGCATAAGGGTTGTAGATCTCCGGATGGAATATGAAGTTCGCCGTTGAGAGTTGGTCAGGCGCGGCGCCATTCAGCGTGATGGTGCTGTTCGACTGTCCGAGATTGATGATGGTGGAATTGCCTTCGCCCTGACTGAAGGTGAGGTCGCCGATACTGGCAATTGGCAGCTTGTCGATCAGGATTTTGTCGTCATTGACATTGAAATCGGTGATGGTGTCATGTCCCGGGCCGAAGATAGAACTCTCGCCACTAAAAAAGATTCCATTGGAAAATACGAAGGTGTCTGCGCCGCCACGCCCGGTTAGCGTGTCGTTGTGGACTGTGCTGAACAGAACGTCCTTGTGGTTTCCGTATTCGCCCGCCAGTTCCACGGCAGCCTCGCCATGGACGCTGAAGATAAAATTCATCGAGTCGCTGTTGCCGTCGGGGTCGGTGACCGTCAACGTTACCGTTTCGATGAGGCCCGATACAGGATTCTCGAGATCGATTTCGGGAATGTTGTAGATGACGCCATCCGCCAGAGCCTCATTGATGAGGTCCAACGGCGCAGCCGCGAACTCCATGCTCTGCGGAGAACAGTCTTGATCAAGCGCATTGAATTCCGGATCGAACAGTTCCAGCGAGCCGTACTGTGAGGTTACGGTTACGTGATACGGGTCGGTTGGTTGTTCGTCAGGGTCGGATATTGAAACGCCCGTCAGGGTTGTGGAGTTGAAACCATCCAGCGTGCCAGCTTCTCCAAGATGGATAATTGGCGCAATGGGCGGCTCGGAAACCGTAAGTTCAAAGGTTTTGTATGCTGATGCGCCTTGCGGATCGGTTGCCGTGACGAGGATAAGATAAGTGCCATAGTCAGAGACGCTTGGCGTTCCGCTGAAAGTGCGCGTTGCAGGATCGAAATGGAGCCAATCTGGCCAGTCACCCTCATACGCGCCATCGACCAGGTTCATGACGGTATATGTGAGTGCGCCAGCGCCAGGATGATCGACATCGGTAAAGGTCTGCGCATCAAACTGGTAGGCGAAGTCTTGTCCGACTGTGGCTTCCGGGACATCGTCGAAGGCCTCACAATCAACGACCGGCGCATCGTTTGTACCATCGATAGTGAAGGTCGCTGTGCGCGTGATCGTCTGACCGCTCTCGTCGGTGAATGACAGTTCGAAACTCTCCGTCACGCTCTGGCCGGCTGCGAGCGCCTGCGTGGCGGGATCGTTGTTGTCGAGCGTGTAGGTCAGTTCGCCGGTGGTGATGTTGTAGGTGACGGAGCCGTAAGTGCCGATTTTGGTGTAAGTGTTGCTGTTGAATTCAACGGCGTAACCGCCGATCCAGCCTGAGGAATTAAATGTGGTTGCTTCGCCGTCGGGCGTTCGCACGTCGTAGGTGATCGACGATGTGTCCTCGCAACTGTCGTCTTCGACCAGATGGGGTGGCTTGTAGAACGTGAAGTCGGCTTCGGTTAGATCTTCGAGATTGATGCCTGCGAGTACGAGCGAGTGGCCGTCGCCAAAATTGATTGTCGTATCGCCGGTTTCGCCGTCGGGAAGCGCACGTGGAAGAATGTCGGCCAAGCTATGGATGTATTGCAGCGCCGTCAGATCGATCTTGTCAGTGCCGATGGTGAAATCGGTGATAGTATCGTAGCCGGTATTGTAGATGAAAACGTCGTTTCCGGTGCCGCCCGTCAGTATGTCGTTGCCAGCGCCACCATCGAGTGTATCGCGGCCGCCGTTTCCGGTCAGCGTGTCGTCGCCGCCGCCACCTTGAAGATTGTCGCGGAAAGCTCCGCCGCTGAGGCTGTCGTCGCCGCTGCTACCATAGGTTTGATACGATGCATTCTGGAAAACCGAGTCTAGGTCGTTGGTGCTGCCGGTCGTGCGAGCCTTTTCGATGCTATCGAACAGGCTTTTGAGGCTGAAATCGAACCCATCTGCTGTAACAAGGGTGCCGCTTGCGTCGGCGATTTCCAGCGCGTTGACCGTTCCGCCCGTGGGTGCGCCGTTCGGGTTAAACGAGAAATTGCTTCCCTGGATGAAATAGGTTCGGTCAGTGGTTTCGTCATAGAGCGTGAGTGTTTCCGCCGTCACCGTCTCGGCGATCACCGCGCTGTTGACGAGATCAGTATAGAGCGTCTCCGACGTCAGCGCGAAACCTTCGGGGGTCGTGACATCGACCGTAACATTCTCGATGATCTCGGACTTAATGACATCGCCACCGGTCTGGATGCCGCGCTGGAGATAGACCGTCGCAAGTTGCTGTGGAACTCCGCCTTCGCCACCCTCGCCAAGATAATTGCCGTATGGGCTGAACACGTATTTATCAAAGCCGAGTTTGTCCGATGATTCTAAGCGGACCCAGCGGCCTTCCGCACGGTCGTTGTTGAGGAAGTTGACCAGATCTGCAAAGTTGCCTCTAACCTCAACGGTCCGATCAGCCGCGCTCATGACAGTCGCGAGATCGAGGTCCACCACATTCTCGCCCGTGGCGCTCAAGTCGATGACTTCAATATTCTGGATCTGAGCTGAAGAGCCGTCGTCGCGCAGATGTACGCCGCTTGCCAGGCGCAGCGTATCGGCACCCGCTCCTCCGTCGAGAATCCACGGCGCGTTTTCGTGCAGCACGAACATATCGTTGCCCACGCTGCCGACGACCTTCTCGATATTGGTGAATTGATCGCGGCCAGTGGCCTTGCTTTGGGCCGTGCTGAACTGCGTGAAGGCTTTGAGGTTGAACGCAACGCCATTCACATTTTCGCCCTGGCCGGTGCCGGGCGTAAACGTGAGCGTATCCTTGCCGTTGCCGCCGTCATAGACGTCGTTGCCGCCACTGTTCGCGACGATGATGTCGTCGCCATCGCGACCGTAGATGATGTCGTCACCTCTGGTTCCGACCAGCACGGGAGGGTTGCCGGTATTACCATCGTCACTGCTGTCGGTACCGTTAATGATCGTGACCGTGCCGATGGGAAGCGGAACGGGCGGAAGCGGATCGAAAACCGCCGGGATCACCGGCCAGGTTGGGTCCAGCAGCGGATTCTTGATCGGCGTCACCGTCACGGTGATGTTGGTCTGACCGTTCTGTTGCAACGGCGTCAGCGAGCTCGTGTCCGACGGCGTGGTGCCGGTTGTAGAGCCCGATCCACCACCCAGCGCCGCCGTCTGCGGATTGGGATCGTTGGGATTGTCGCCGCGCCGGCTCGGGTCGTCCTGCTGCTGGTCGGGGACGAACGGGTTCTGCTGGTTGTTATTGAAGATCGTGAAGATCTGCTGGACGATGCCGATTTCCTGCTGCAACTGCGCCGGCGTCTTCTGGACCTGTTGCGCCACAACTTGCAGCGGTCCGGACGGGATCACCAGCCAGCCGACCCCGGAATTGTTGACGGTGCCGATCAGCGCGCCGGAGGCTCTGTCGTAGAGATTGAATGAGCCGGTGGTGCCGTCCGGTTCCACCATCACCGAGAAGCGCGTCTGCCCGTCATTGGCGGAAATCTCCACCAGCACGGCGGTGCCGCGGATGCCCATGGTGGCGACCGGCGTTTCGACACGCATGTCTCCGTTCTTCGCCACCTGACCGGCGACGAAGCTGAACGTGCCCTGCACCAGGCTGATCAGCGCGGAATTATTGCCGCCCGCATTATAGACGAACTCGTTCAGCACCATCCGCGCATTCGCTGAAATGCTGAATGTCGAGCCGTCCGCGAATACAATCGCGACGGTCGATCCGCCGGCGGTCTGAACCACGTCACCTTTGCGGACGGTATCGCCGATGTTCAGCGTGACTGCGACGCCGTTGCGCACGACAGTTGCGCCACCCGATAGGGCATCGACACGGCCGATCACTGGTTGGGCGGATGGCTGCGCGCCCGCTTGCGCCCATTGTCCCGGCGCGAGTGGCCCGGCGAGCGCGGCGACGACATCGGCGCTCAGAGCGGCGCCTTCCGGCGAGACCAGGTCGGCGAGTTTGTCTGAGGCGAAGTAATCGCGGATGAAAAAGGATTTGCCGTCGTCACCGACGATTTTGAGATCGCTACTACCGACCCGAAGGAAGTCGCCGTTGAAGAGGAGATGGGCATCGGGAACGGCAATATGAGCCGGGCCATCGCCCGGAGACACAGCTCCAGTGACGAAATCGGACGCTCGGTCCGTTTCGTTGGCAGCCAGAACTGCATCCAGCATCGACGGCCCCCCTTAAGGGCTTGGTCCCCAAAACCTCAATAAATTCAATATGAAAATTCCGACCGGTCCAACGCCGGCATTTCACGGTAAATTCCAAGGTATTGGCCGCGCGGGATACCGTCAACACGTGCTTAACCGTAAATGCTAACGAATTGATAACGTGGTTACCACGGTGGCGTGTAATATTTTACCGTTCACCTGAGGTGAGGACGGTGGCAGAGCCTCATCAACCAAGTCCTCTTGAGTTGATTGCGCTGTCGTTCGCGGGGCGGGCATGATGCGTCGAGATTGTAGTGTCGAGGGTGTGAGGACATGAAGGCAATCATCGTTGGCGGCGGAGTCGGCGGGCTGACGGCGGCCTTGATGCTGCAGGCTCGCGGTATCGACTGCGAGGTGTTCGAGCAGAGCGATCAGATCCGGGAGCTGGGGGTCGGGATCAACACCCTGCCGCACGCGATCAAGGAGTTGGCCCAGATCGGTCTTCTCGACCGGCTGGACGCGGTCGGCGTCCGCACCTATGAGCTGATCTATTGTAACCGGATGGGCCAGGAAATCTGGCGCGAGCCGCGCGGCACCGACGCCGGGTTCGACTTTCCGCAATTCTCGATTCATCGGGGGCGGCTGCAGGGCACGATCTACGCCGCAGCCCGCGCGCGCCTTGGTGAATCGCGCATCCACACCGGGCATCGTCTCGGCTCGTTCACGCAGGACGAGAGCGGCGTGACTGCCTATTTCTTCGATCGCCACGGGTCGCACCGCAGGACCGCACACGGCGATATCCTGATCGGCGCTGACGGCATCCATTCCTTCGTGCGCTCGCAGCTTTTCCCGAACGAGGAAGCGCCGCGGTTCACCGGCACGGTGCTGTGGCGCGGCGCGCTCGACTGGCCGAAGTTCCTCACCGGCCGTTCGATGGTGATCGCTGGCGGCATGGCCGGCAAGCTGGTGTTGTATCCGATCGCCGAAGGTTCGCGTGAGGACCGCTGTCTGATGAACTGGGCGGTGATGGTGAAGGTCGGGCAGGGTGGCGGCACGCCGAAGAAGGAAGACTGGTCGCGTCCCGGCCGGTTTGAGGATCTGATGCCGCATGTGCAGCGCTTCGCCATTCCCTATTGCAACGCCAAGGCGCTGATCGAGGCGACGCCGGAATTCTGGGAATACCCCTTGTGCGATCGTGATCCGCTGCCGCGGTGGTCGCATGGCCGCGTGACGCTGCTCGGCGATGCCGCGCATCCGATGTATCCGGTCGGCTCCAACGGCGCCTCGCAGGCGATTCTCGATGCGCGCTGCCTTGCCGATTGTTTGCGTGATGCCGATCACGCGCGTGCGGCCCTCTATGCCTATGAGCAAGAGCGGCTGCCGATGACGACGCAGATCGTGATGATGAACCGTAAGGGTGGTCCCGAAGGCGTCATCGATGCGATCGAAGAGCGTGCACCGGACGGCTTCACGAACATCGACGACGTTCTGTCATATGAACAGCGCATGGCGATCGTGCGCGGTTATGCGTCGACCGCGGGCTTTGCGCGCGAGCAGGTGAACAAGCCGGTTGCCGCGAAAGCGGCCTAGTGGCGTTTGCGGCGGGCCGGCCTCTCCGCTGTCGGATGTGACAAAAATCAGGATATCCGATATCTAATATCCAGCCTGCGAGAGGATTTGATATGCGGATGGGAGAAGGGGTGGAGTGGGGGCTCCATTGCTGCATTACTTTGGCATGGCTCGACAATGACGAGCCTGTGTCGACGGCACGGTTTGCGGCAGAATTCGGGCTTGCGCCGACTTATCTGAACAAGTGTTTGCAAGCGTTGGTTCGCGGCGGCGTGCTGATGTCCACTCCGGGTGCCCGCGGTGGATTTCTGTTGGCTCGTCGACCCGAGAAGATCACGCTTCTGGATGTGGTGGCTGCCATCGAAGGGCAGGACGAGGCGTTTCGATGCACGGAGATTCGCAAGCGTGGCGTGGGTGCCTGCGCTACGGCACAGGATTTCAAGCGCCCCTGCGCAATCGCGGCAGCCATGAGAAAGGCCGAAGGCGCATGGCGACGTGAACTGAAGGCTCAAACTCTGGCCGACGTCATGAACGCAGCTCCGAACGCTGCAATGCAACGTACCCGTCTCTGGCACGAGAAAAACGCTCGCTGACGAACCGAAAACGGTCGCGCTTTGTTGCTGACCGGCCGCGATTCAACAACGCCGTAAACGGCATTGACAAGACCTGTTTAATCGCACAACCTAAATCTAGATAAAAAATATCTAGATTAAGGTTGCTGTTCCCGTTTGTGCGTTCTCCTCAAGCCCGCGGAGATTGTCGGAATGCATCGCATCCTGGTTCTGGGCGGCGGTTTCGCAGGTCTGTGGAGTGCGGTCGGCGCGAAGCGCAAACTCGTCGAACTGGGCGTCGCGCCGCAAGCGGCGGAAGTCGTCCTGGTCGACCAGAATCCGTATCACAACATCCGCGTCCGCAATTACGAAAGCGATCTGTCGGACGTTATCGTTCCGCTGGACGATGTGCTTGAGCCGATCGGTATCAGGCGCCTCCAGTGCGAGGTCGTTGCGATCGATTGCGCCGCTCAATCGATCCGGGTGATGGAAGGGGACGTCGGCGCGAGCGTCTTCTATGATCGTCTGGTTGTTGCGCTCGGAAGCCGCTTGTCGAAACCGCCGATACCCGGGCTTCAGAATTTTGCATTCGACGTCGATACCTACCAGGCAGCGCGTGTACTCGCTTCACATCTTGATGCATTGGCGTCCAGATCAAAAAGCGCGGCACGCGATACGGTTGTGATTGTTGGTGCGGGTCTCACCGGGCTTGAGGTCGCTACGGAAATGCCTGCGCGGCTCAGGCAGATCATCGGGCCCGATTGTGCAGCGCGTGTCATTTTGGTCGATCGGGCTCCGGCTGTCGGCTCCGATATGGGAGTGCACGCTCGGCCGGTTATTGAAGAAGCCGTAACATCGCTCGGCGTTGAACTGCGTCTCAACGCGCAGATTGCAGAGATTGGGCCGACGTACGTCACTCTTGACGGTGGCGAGGTGATAGAGGCCGCGACCACAATCTGGTGTGGCGGCATGAAAGCCAATGCGATCGCGCAATGCCTGGCCGTCGATCATGACCGTTTCGGCAGAGTACCTGTCGATGAATACATGCGCGTCAAGGGGATCGCGAATGTGTTCGCGGCCGGCGATATTGCCGCTGCCCCAATTCATGGAGATCATCTCTCGGTGATGTCGTGTCAACATGGCCGTCCGATGGGACGTTACGCCGGGCACAATGTTGCAGCCGATCTGTTTGGGGCGCCACTCTTGCCGCTCGCCATTCCTGATTACGTGACCGTCGTCGATCTCGGGCCTGCAGGGGCGATCTACACAAGCGGATGGGACCGCGTCGTCGTTGCTCAGGGCGATACGGCGAAACAGGTCAAGCAGGTCATCAACCGGCAGAGAATCTATCCGCCACGGAACAAGGATAGCGGCGCCATCCTGCGCGCGGGCGCGCCCGTGGTTCAGGCGTCACCTGAAATCGTCTCATCACGTTTTGAGCTTGAAAAACAAAGCTAAAGTATAACCGGAGAGGAAGCCCCATGCGCACGACTGCCGTCGCGATATCGATCGCGTTCGTCTTGATTGCGGTTGCGTCTCCTGATGCGAGAGCTCAGGTTTCGGATGATGTGGTGAAGATCGGCGTCCTGAACGATCAGAGCGGCCCGTTCGCCGATCTTGCCGGGCCCGGTTCGGTCATTGCCGCCAAAATGGCGGTCGAGGACTTCGGCGGAAAGGTCAAAGGCAAGCCGATTGAAATCGTTGTCGGGGACCATCAGAACAAGCCGGATATCGGGCTCAACATAGCGCGCCGGTGGTACGACGTCGACAAGGTCGATATGGTGATCGATGTGCTGAACTCGGCGGTGGCTCTCGCGGTTCAGCAGGTTGCCCTGCAGAAAAACAAGATCCTGATCGGGACATCGATCGGCGCCACCGACTTCAGCGGAAAGGCATGCAACAACAACTCGCTTGTCTGGACGCTGGATTCCTTTGCGCTGAGCAACAGCGTCGCGAGAGGGTTGGTCGGTGAAGGTCTCAAGTCATGGTATGTGATTTCGGTCGATTATTCATTCGGCCATGCCTTGCTTGCCGACACCAGCAAGGGCGTGAAGGAAAGCGGAGGTCAACTGGTCGGTAATGTCAAACATCCGCTGGGTACTGCCGACTTTTCGTCATTCCTGCTGCAGGCCCAGAGTTCAAAAGCGCAGGTTGTCGCTTTTGCCAACGCCGGAGCGGATTTCGTTACCGCCAGCAAGCAGGCCGCAGAATTCGGCCTGAACCGGTCCGGCAAGCGACTTGTTGGGCTGGTGGTTTATATTACGGATGTGCATTCCCTTGGTTTGCAGGCCGCGCAGGGCCTGACATTCTCCGGTGCTTTTTATTGGGATCGTACCGAGGAAGCGCGGACCTGGTCCAAGCGTTTCTATTCCAGGTTCAACCGCATGCCGACACAGGCTCAGGCCAGCGTGTATTCGGCTGTCATGCACTATCTCAAGGCTATCGATGCATCCGGCACCGACGAGACCGATCCGGTTCTTGCAAAGATGCGGGCGACGCCGGTGAATGACTTCTTTGCGGAAAATGCGCGGATCCGTGCCGACGGCACCCTGATGCACGACATGTATCTCATGCAGGTCAAGGAACCTGCTGAGTCCAAGGGGCCGTGGGATTATTACAAGGTGCTCAAGACGATTCCGGGAGATGTCGCGTTCCGCGCGGCGGCTGAAAGCGAGTGTCCGTTATTACGCAATCCGAGCAATTGATACGAGCACGTGTTGAGAGGCCGCTGTAGGCTTTGCGCGCAAGGAGACAGCCATACGTGTTGCAGGACAGGTGGCGTCAGTCGCCGAGATGCCGGGATCAGCCAATGAAAGCTGATCACGGCTGGCGGCTTTGCCGTCAAGCTGACCCCGGTAGGCCGGTTCTCGCCCGCCCGCCATACAAGGACACGCCGTTCGACGCGATGCCGAATATCCGGGAGCAGGCCGGGGCCATCGCGCTTAATTCACGAAGGATCAAGCCGGCGGCGGCGGCAGGAAGATGATTTCATTCCGGGCGGCCAACGCCACCACTTCGTCCGGGACCTGCTCCTTCATCGAATGGATGCCCCAGAACAGATCGTAGAGCTTGCGGGTCGGCGTCACCCAGAACATGCATTTCACGACCTGGTCGGACTTGTTGAAGATGCCATGCGGCAGCTGCATCGGCAGCCGTACGAGGTCGCCAGCTGTTGCGACGTAGTCGCGGCCGTCGAGCAGAAAATCGAGCCGGCCTTCCAGCATGTAGATGAACTCGTCCTGGGTCGGATGAATATGCGGCGGCACGAAGGTGCCGGGCGGGAACGTGGCGTGCCAGGAGAACGATTGTTCGGACAAGGACTTTGGCACGTAGGTCTGGCCGAGAATATTCCAGGAAATGCCGTCGATTCCTGTAGAGGCTTTTGTGATGCCGGCGGTCAACGCTTGCATATGACGCGAACTCCCATCGCATTCCGATTGGTCGTTCCGGCATTAAATCAGAAGGGTTCCCGGACGGATACTCTTGATGCGGCGCTGCAGCGCGGTTTTGCAGATAGCGTAAATGTGGGCACACCAGACCCGAAAATCCGCACTCACATCACGGTCATTCTTATTCCGGGCTTCGGTGCTCATTCCCGCGCCCCCGGAATGACGATCGAGACATTTGCAGCGGTACCCCTAAAACGGGCTTTACCTTCGATATTTCAAACCTAAACTAATCCCCCAACCGTAACCCCTGCGCGGCCCAACGAGACGGGGGAGGAGTCTGTTGGTTTCTTATCGTTCCGGAGGAAGAATCGATGACCAGAGCCAGTATCCTTGTTGCGCTCGGCGCGAGCGCCGCGTTAACCCTGACTGCAGTGCCAGCGAACGCGCAGGACAAGGTCAAGGTCGGTGTTATTGCGACGCTATCGGGTCCTCCGGCGGTGCTCGGCCAGCAATTGCGCAACGGTTTTCAGCTCGCAGTGAAGAATCTCGGCGGAAAGCTCGGCGGCAAGGACGTCGAGCTGATCGTGCAAGACGATGAATTGAAACCCGATGTCGCGGTGACCAAGGTTCGCGCGCTCGTCGAACGCGACAAGGTCGATTTTGTCGTCGGCCCGATCTTTTCCAACATGCTCCAGGCGATCATGAAGCCGGTGACCGAAGGCGGCGCGATCCTGATCTCTCCGAATGCCGGAACGTCGAATTTCGCCGGCAAGGAATGCAACCCGAATTTCTTCGTGACTTCGTATCAGAACGACCAGATGCACGAGGTCGCCGGCAAGTATGCGCAGGACAAGGGCATCAAGACTGCCTACATCATGGCGCCGAACTATCAAGCGGGTAAGGACGCGCTTGCCGGCTTCAAACGCTACTTCAAGGGCGAGGTGGTGGACGAAGTGTATGTGCCGCTGAACCAGCTCGACTATTCGGCGGAGCTGGCGCGCATCGCGGCGGCGAAGCCGCAGGCTCTGTTCGTGTTCCTGCCCGGCGGCATGGGTGTCAATTTCGTCAAGCAGTTCCGGCAGGCCGGACTCGCCGACAAGGTGACGTTCCTCTCGACCTTCACCGTGGATGAATCGACGCTCCCCGCACAGCAGGATGCCGCGCTCGGCTTCTTTGCTGGCTCGAACTGGGCGCCGAACATGGACAATCCGCAGAACAAGAAGTTCGTCGCCGATTACGAGAAGGAATTCGGCGCAGTGCCTGCGACCTATGCCTTCCAGGCCTACGATGCGGCTTTGGCGATCGATGCCGCACTGAAGGAGACCAAGGGTAACACCTCCGACAAGGACGCGTTGCGGGCGGCGATGAAGAAGGCGAACTTCGACTCGCTGCGCGGCAAGTTCAAGTTCAATACCAACAACTACCCGATTCAGGATTTCTACCTGACCAAGGTGGCCAAGCGCCCCGACGGGAAGTTCCAGACCGAGATCGTCGAGAAGGTGTTCACCGATTACGCCGATCCGCATGTCAAAGACTGCAAGATGAAGTGATCCTGACGAAGGACTTCTCTTTTTTGACGTCTATGGGACACTGGTCGCGTTCCGCCAGGGCGGGACGCAGCGCGGAGCAAGAATGAGTACGACGCTCCTCCTTGTGCAGACCCTGAATGGTCTGCAGCTCGGCGTTCTGCTGTTCCTGATCGCGGCGGGATTGACGCTGGTGTTCGGCGTGATGGATTTCATCAATCTCGCGCACGGCGTCCAGTACATGCTGGGCGCCTATCTCGCGGTGATGTTCTACGCGA
>JAFAFP010000196.1 GCA_023423415.1 Pseudomonadota bacterium
CTCGGTATCCAGATCGCGAACCTGCCCAAAAATCCGCGCCCGAGCGAGACTCTGTTGAAGCGGTCGTTTTGTTGCAAGCGCGAGCCGGCCTTTGGAAAAGGCCGCTTCCGTGAAAAGCTCGAGCAGATCCTTTGCAATTTTTGAGTTCAACCAGTGCCAGTTGTCGATCAGGACAACACTTTGAGGATGCTGCTTAAGCCAATTATGGATAAAACCGCGCAAGGATTCGTGCGTTTCAACAGGTTCAATTCTGTTTAGCTCGCCAGAGAAGCGAGCAATCGCGTTGGTGTGCTGATGCAACTCGATAAACAGCGTGTGGAACCCGCCGCGTGTGAGGTTCGTGCTCCATTGTTTGAGCAGGCACGATTTGCCGTATCCGGAAGGCGCTTCGACGATTGTGATGCCGGGAGAGCTGTTTTCAACGTAGAATGACAGCCTTGATCGTGCGAATAGCCTTGCGTCCAGCGTGGAAATCGGCTGAGCGAGCGCGCTGGGTGCCCAATCGGCAATGCGCGGGCTCCTAAATTGGTCCGGAGGCAGGAGGGCGAGGTCTTCGGCAATCAGCTCTGTCATGCTGACCTAAGCTTGAATCCCCTTTATCGACCGCTTTTCCGGTACATCATACCGTTCCGGCGGCAGTCATCGTGCTGATTATGGCCCAGCTAACAGAATTGACAACCTGAATCGGCCTTTGGTTGCATTCTGCAGCCTAGGAGCCTGGAATTGACTGCAACGGAGCCGTCCGAACTATCTTTCGATAGGTGACACTACTCCATCGCGCCCATCACATTGCCCGAGACTGGTTTTGCAAGGCTTGGACAGTCCCAAGAGTTGCACGGTCCAACGAGGGCAATACTGAATGGCTACGGTTCTTGAACGCACAAAGGCAACTCTGGCGGGTTTTGAGCGCCTCGAAATAGACATCAACGGCATAAGGACAATCGTTTATACGGCCGGCAAAGGCGAACCGGTGGTTTATCTCCACGGTTCTGGCACGTTCACAGGGTTTTCGTTTGCGCAAGGCTGGTTGCAAAACCATCGTGTCATCATTCCCTATCATCCCGGATTTGGCGAATCTGACGACGATGCGAGCATCGAGGTTATGCAGGACTATGCGTTGCATTACCTTGACCTTTTCGACGCGCTCAAGATTGACCGGCTAAGTCTCGTCGGCGCTTCGCTCGGAGGCTGGATGGCCGCCGAAATCGCGATCACGCAACAGGCCCGGCTCAACAAGCTGATTCTGGTGGCTCCGGCAGGTCTGGTGGTGAGCGAGGTGCCTGGAACGGACCTGTTCACAGTCCCCCCGCGAGATCTGCCAAACTATCTGGTCGCAGACCCCGCAACGCTCGCTCCATTCCTGCCCGAAGGACACGATCTCGAGTTCCTGACGCTGCGATACCGTGAAACGACGGCGACAGCCCGGCTCACCTGGGAGCGTCCAGCCGGCGATCCACGTCTCTCTCGCTGGCTTCATCGCATTCGCACGCCGACCCTGCTGGTTTGGGGTGAGCAAGATCGCGTGAGACCGATCGGTCAAGCCAAACATTGGTTGAAGCATCTGTCGAATGCGCGTCTTTTGATCGTCGAGCAGGCAGGTCATTTGCCGCTGGACGAAAAGCCAGCTTACGCAGGTCGCGTGCTGGAATTCCTCAACGAAAAATAACCCGGACAAATCGGGGCTGATCATAGATCAACATGGGAGGGGGGAATGACTGAAGCGAAATCGTCGCTGAAGCCGTGGTTTATCGTGTTCATGCTGACGCTTTTCATGATCCTTGCGTTTGCAGATCGTGCGGTGCTTGGCTTTGCGGCAGTCCCGTTGATGCGGGATCTAAACATGTCACCCAGCGAATTCGGCCTGGCTTCGAGTGCCATGTATTGGCTGTATCCTGTGGCAGGCATCATCGGCGGCTTTGCGGTGAACCGCTATCCGACGAAATGGGTGCTGGCTGTTCTTGCAGCGGTTTGGGCGATTTCTCAGTTCCCGATGCTGCTGGCTACGACGTCCACTGAGGTCATTTTTGCGCGGGCGTTGCTCGGTTTGGGCGAAGGACCCGCATTCGCAGTTGCGCTGCACGCATGTTTCAAATGGTTTGCCGATGACCGGCGCGCGGTGCCTGCCAGTATTGTTTCCGAAGGGGCTGCATTCGGAATCGTTTTTGCAAGTCCCGTGGTTGCATATGTGATTGTGGCCTTCGGCTGGCGTGCGGCATTCGGACTGCTTGGTGCGGTGACACTGTTGTGGGTCGTCATTTGGATAATCTTCGGAAGCGAAGGGACGGTGCAGACGTCGAGCGCAAAGTCTGCGGGCATCCAACGCGTGCCATATAAAGCCCTGTTGTTGGACCGCACCTTCATCGGCAACATCTTTGCGGGTTTTGCGGTCGCTTGCGGAATTACAGTGTTTCTGTCGTGGTTGCCTCCGTATCTTCTCAAAGGGCTCGGCTATTCGACCACACAAGCGGGGTGGCTCACGACGCTTCCATGGCTGTCGAGCATTGCGCTGGTGCTGATCGGGAGTGCGATGTCACAGCGCATGTTACGGCGCGGTGTCCCTAGTCGTTTTGCGCGTGGTGCGTTGCTGTGCGCTTCGCTGAGCGTCGGCGGTCTCGCCACGATCGTGATGACCCAGATGCAACCCGGGCCATGGCAGTTGATGCTGCTATCCGTCGGCTTCGGGCTTCCAACTTTGGTCTGGACTTTGAGTCCGGCGATCATTGGTGAGGTAACTCCGGTTCTGCAGCGCGGAGCCATGTTGGGGCTATTCACGACGATTACCAACACAAGCGCGGGCTCGCTCGCACCGTATTTCATGGGTGTGTTGGTTGAACGAGGCGCAACTCAAGCTGAGGGCTATGCTGCAGGCTTCATCATCCTTGGCAGCTTGCAGGTCCTATTCGCTGTGTTGGCGTGGATTCTCATTCGGCCTGAAGTCACCCTCGAAAAGTTTAAGTCGGTCAGCAAACCCGATGAGGCGCTTGCTGCGCCCGTGCACGCATGAAGACGCGCCGGCGCAGCTTCTCGTGACCGGTCACGGTCTTTGAAACGGTATCGTTGAATTCTTCAGTAAAGGACGTCGCATGCCTATTCTGCCCGATACGAAATTCTACGCGTGGCACTTCATGCCATACACGGAGCTTCCGAGGAACATAGACGAATTCGAATCGCTCTGGGTCGATTTTCCGAACAAGTACTTTGACCCGAAGGTGGGACGTGAGCTCTACGAACGTTATCTTTCGGAACTGGTGCTTGCCGACAAGCTCGGCTTTGACGGCGTCTGCATTAACGAGCACCACAATACGCCCTACAGCCTGATGCCAATCCCCTCGATTTTGGCGGGCGCTTTGATCCCTCAGACGAAGGGGCGGATTTGTGTGATGGGCACGCCGTCCGGTCTCGACCATCCGCATCGGCTTGCGGAATCCTACGCCATGCTGGATGTCATGTCGGGCGGCCGGCTCGAAGTTGCATTCCCGCTCGGTACGCCAATGGAATACTGGTCGAGCAACGTCAATCCGGCAACGGCGCGTGAACGGCAGGAGGAAGCGCTCGATGTGATCCTTAAGGCTTGGACCGAAGATGGGCCGACGCGCCACATCGGACGATTCTACAACTATCGGTATCTCAATATCTGGCCGCGTCCGTATCAAACCCCGCATCCCCCGGTCTATCTGGTTGGCTCCGGAAGCCCGGGGACAATCGAACTCGCTGCCAAACGCGGCTTTGGTTACTCGTCGACTTTCAGTCCGATCGCATCGCAGCTCGCCGCCCAAAAGACGCTGAAGCAGCGGGCGGCTGAATACGGTCATACGGTTACGCCCGAGCAGGTGCCGATTGTCTGCATGGTTTATATCGGCGATGACGATGAAAGTGCGCTCGCCGAGATGGAGCCGCATGTTCGGTACTTCTTCAGCACGCTCACCAAAGCGGGCCGATATATTGACGCACCTGGTTATCTGTCGCTTGAGGAATTCAAAAAGCGAAACGGTCGCATGCTGCCATCGAGTCATGGCGGCGCCTTCAACTGGAAGCAGATCCGGGAGCAGTTCCGCGTCGTTGCCGGTACACCGGGCACGGTGGCCGACGCGGTCGAAAAATGGGCCGAAGAGGCCGGAACAAGCCGCATCATTTTCCAGATCCATCGCGGAGACATGCCGCATTGGAAGGTTGTCCGCACGATCACGGGCCTAGCGAAAAACGTTATCCCGATGCTGAAGGCTCGAAGCCAAGTGGCTTCTCAAAAAGCTTCAGATCTCGTTGCCGCTGAATAGCCCGTCGTATCTCGCATTCGAAAAGGACACAGTGAAATGACGATGCTGCCTGGAATCACGAAAAACGCCGACGGTATTGAAAACCTTTCTTGGAACGTTCTTGGGCAAACCTATGTTCCGAAACAGCGCTCCGAGAGTTCATTCTCTTGGCACGCAACGTTCCCGGCTGGCGCATTTGTGCCGCCACATGTCCATCCGATGCAGGACGAGTTTGTCTACGTGCTTGAGGGGCAGCTGGATTTCTGGCTCGACGGCAAGGAGCACAAAGCAACTCCTGGAGATCTGGCCCGCCTATCGATGGGCATTCCCCATGGAATTTTCAATAAGTCAGGTCAAACAGTGAAGTGTTTCTTCTGGGTGTCGCCGACGAGAAAGCTGTTCGAGCTCTTCAGCGCGATCAACAACGTTGCGGATCCGGCTGAAGTTGTAAGGATCGCTGCAAAACACGAGATCGACTTCCTGCCGCCTCCAAACAACTGACGCTCGGTCGATAAGCGAGATCGCGGTTGCAGGAAATCGTCGGCGATTGTTGCAGCGATCTTTCGTTGCAATACCGCCGATAAGTGGATCGGCCAAACCGAAGCGCCACGGTCGCGCCGGTCTCTGTAAAAATTGTCATCGATAGAATGGGAGAGCCGCGAATGTCCCTTCACACGGCATTTTCGTCGCCGCCACTGATCGTCGGCATCGGCGGAACGCAGAGAAGCCAATCATCGTCAGAACTTGCAGCCAAATTCGCGTTGAGCCTTGCCCAAGGTGCTGGTGCGTCGACTGTGATGCTCGACGGGCGGGCGTTGTCGCTCCCCTTGTACAATCCCGCCGAGCCGCACCGCGACGAGCGGGCTATGGAGCTTGTCAAAATTCTGCGGAACGCCGATGGCATTATCATTGCGTGCCCAGCCTATCATGGGGGCATTTCGGGCCTCATCAAGAATGCTCTCGATTATACCGAGGACATGCGTGACGATGATCGTTGCTATTTCGATGGTCGAGCGGTCGGAACAATCACGTGTGCAGCAGGGTGGCAGGCGGCTGCAACTACGCTTTCTGCCCTGAGATCGGTTGTGCATTCTCTCAGAGGCTGGAACACGCCTCTTGGCGTTATGATCAATACGGCCGGAAAGGTATTTGAAGGCGAGACGTGCGTAAATTCGGATGTCGCCCGCAATATTTCGATCATGGTAGAGCAAGTCATCGAGTTCGCGAGGATGGCACGCACGTCTAAGGTCGAGGCAAAAGATAATCGTCCCTCGGCGTCTCGCATGCCGGCATATCATGTCAGTATATGACAGTGAGTTTCGTTCATTTCATTCTAAATGGAAGGTCCGCTCGGCAAGGTTGGACGGGAACGTTGCGCCGGAGCAGGCTTGGAAACGGCGTGGCAGACTGCTCTTGCCATGCTGAACAGCCTGGACCGAGAGCTTGCAATCTCGATCATACCCGATCGTGGGTGTGAGTGCTCGGCATGGTCAACTGCGCGCCGGATTTCAAGCACCGTCGCCTGTTATGAAGACCAACAATCCGACAACCATCGCTGCGCCGGCGGCTCAGTACAGCCACACCGTCGAAAGTCCTCCGTATGCCCGTTGGCTCTATACGGCCGGTCAAGTTGGTGTTTGCCCGGGCGCAACGTTGCTCGATGATTTCGACCAGCCGCTGACCGATATCCCGGTAGGCATGCTCGCGCCGATTATGATACACCGCCCGCAGCGGTCCCGTAGCTCAGCCGGATAGAGCGGCGGTTTCCTAAACCGTAGGTCGGAAGTTCGAGTCTTCCCGGGATCGCCATCTTTGGGAAGGGTTGAACGCGTCGTTGTGTCGCGGCCGCGATACCAAGCCACTCAGAGCCAGACAATTAAAAGCGAGCTCTCACAAGCCACGTCACCGAACCCCTGTTATCCGATACTAAAATACCAATACATCGTCGCCGCCGAAACTAACTATTAACTCCTGCGTCGATTGTGCGCTCTATCTTGGACAATCAAGAGGCGACGATCACAGATCTGTTAGCTCTCGCGGCATCGTGTCGCCATTCCCAGTTTATTGCGATGCAATATAACAGTCCCCTCGGATGAACGAATCGTCAGAAAGGGAACTGTGGGGCATGCCCATTGAAAGTACGCTCAAGCGTCGCACCGGATTTGCTGCTGTGTCCATATCCGTCGCGCTCTTGGCCGCAGGGTTAGCTGGCTGTTCCGAGGGCCCACAAGCGAAAGCGTCCTCTGCTGAAAACCCGCCCGAGCAGGTCGGCTTCGTGACGCTGGAACAATCGCCGCGTCCCCACCTTCGCGAACTGCCAGGCCGGATCGCGCCGACGCGCATTGCCGAGTTGCGCGCGCGTGTCGCGGGTATCGTCACGGCCCGTTCGTTTGAGCAAGGCAGCGCCGTGAAGGCCGGTGACGTATTGTACTCGCTTGATCCAGCGCCGTATGAGGTCGAGCTTCAAGCTGCGGAAGCCGCACAGAAGAAGGCTGAAGCGGTGCTTCGGCACGAAGAGCGTCAGTCAAAGCGTATCGAAACGCTGGCATTGACCAGCACGGCGTCTCCTGCGCAGGTCGAGACAGCACTTGCCGCGCTCCAGCAGGCTCGCGCGGATGTCGAAGCGCGCAAGGCCGATGTGGCGCGCGCGAAGCTTAATCTTGAATACACGACGCTTCGTGCGCCGATCAGCGGCCGCATCGGGCGTGCGCTCGTCACCGAAGGTGCTCTGGTCGGCCAGAACGAGGCCACGCACATGGCGACCGTCCTGCATCTCAACACGGTTTATGCCGACTTCACGCAGTCGGTCGGCGAGCTGAATCAATTGCGGCGGGCGCTTGCCAACGGCGATCTGGAAGTTGCGGGGCCTGAGGCGGCCAAGGTGCGGCTCGTCCTCGACAATGGGGAAGAATATCCTCATGCCGGCAAGTTGCTGTTCTCCGACACCACGGTCGACCCGACCACGGGCCAGGTGACGCTGCGCGGCGAATTCCCGAATCCGCAGGGCGAATTGCTGCCGGGTATGTATGTGCGTGTGCAGATCGTGCAGGGCGTCGATCCCGACGCACTTGCTGTTCCGCAGCAATCGGTCCGCCGTAACGATGCCGGCAACAGCGAAGTTTATGTGGTTCGCGACGACAATCGTGCGGTCGCGATGCCGGTTAATCTCGGCCGTGCCGTTGGCGCATACTGGCTGGTTGAAAAAGGTTTGAAAGCTGGAGATCGCGTGATCGTCGACGGTTTCCAAAAATTTGTCCCGGGCGATCTTGTCGACCCGAAACCGTGGACTCACGCTGACACCGCATCGCAGCGCGACGCCAAGGTCGATCACGGGACCAAGGTCCGCTAACCGGATTTCATCATGCCTAGCTTCTTCATCGACCGGCCCATCTTCGCATGGGTCGTGGCGCTTCTGATTTGTCTAGGGGGCATTCTCGCCGTTCCCAATCTGCCGATTGCGCAATATCCGATCATTGCGCCTCCGTCGATATCGCTCAGCACCAGCTATCCGGGCGCTTCGCCGGAAAACATCTATAACAGCGTCACGCGCATCATTGAGGAAGAGCTCAACGGCGCGAGCGGCATCCTGAACTTCGAATCGACCAGTGACTCACTCGGTCAGGTCGAGATCATCGCGAACTTCCAGCCCGGCACGAATACGGAGAGTGCCTCGGTCGAGGTCCAGAATCGTCTCAAGCGCGTCGAGGCGCGGTTGCCGCGCGCGGTGATGCAGCAGGGCATCCTCGTCGAGGAGGCCTCGAGTGCGGTCCTCCAGATCATCACCCTTCGCTCGACCGACGGCAGCCTCGACGAGATCGGGCTCGGCGATTACATGATGCGCAATATCGAAGGCGAGCTGCGCAGGATACCAGGTGTCGGCCGCGTTACGCTCTACTCAACAGAGCGCGCGCTGCGCGTCTGGATCGATCCGAACAAGCTCGTTGGTTTCAACCTGACCGCCGATGACGTGAACAAGGCGATCACGGCACAAAATGCGCAGGTCGCCTCCGGTGCGATTGGCGCAGAACCGAGCAGCACAGGCCAGCCGATTTCCGCCATGGTTCTGGTCAAGGGGCAGCTGCAATCGCCGGGCGAGTTCGGTTCGATCGTCCTGCGCGCCAACACGGACGGGTCAACAGTCCGTCTGCGCGATGTTGCGCGCATCGAAATCGGCGGTCTGAGCTATCAGTTCAATACGCGCCAGAACGGCGAGGCTATGGCCGGCCTTTCGGTCCTGATGGCGCCGACCGGCAATGCTCTCGCCACGGCAACTGCGGTGAAGGCGAAGATGGAGGAACTGTCGAACTTCTTCCCCGCCAATATCAAATACGACATTCCCTATGACATCACGCCTGTTGTCGATGCATCGATTCAGAAAGTGCTGATGACGCTGCTTGAAGCAGTCGTGCTCGTCTTTCTGGTGATGCTGCTGTTCCTGCAGAACATCCGTTACACGATCATCCCGACCATCGTTGTGCCGATTGCGCTGCTCGGTACCTGTACGGTGCTGCTTTTGCTCGGCCTGTCGATCAACATGCTGACATTGTTCAGCATGGTGCTGGCGATCGGCATCCTGGTCGACGACGCGATTGTCGTGGTTGAAAACGTTGAGCGCATCATGGCCGAGGAGGGGTTGTCACCGAAAGAGGCGACCCGTAAGGCCATGGGCCAGATCACCGGCGCCATTGTCGGCATCACGCTGGTTCTGGTTTCGGTGTTCATCCCGATGGCGTTCTTTCCGGGATCGGTCGGCATCATTTACAAGCAGTTTTCTGTCACCATGGTCGCCGCCATTTCGTTCTCAGCGCTGATGGCGCTGTCGCTGACACCGGCCTTGTGCGCGACCATTCTGAAACCGATTGCGCCGGGACATCACCATGCCAAGCGCGGCTTCTTTGGCTGGTTCAACCGCAGAATGGATTCGGCGCGTGACGGCTATCGTGGCGTGGTTCAGTGGTCTCTCGCGCGCGCCGGTCGCCTGATGCTGGTCTATTTCGTGCTTCTGATCGGCGTCGGCTGGGCGCTGGTTCGTCTGCCGGGCGGCTTCTTGCCGGTGGACGACCAGGGGTTCATCACGGTCGACGTTCAGGCGCCTCCGGAAGCATCGTACAATCGTACGCTCAGTGCAGTGAAGGAGACCGAGGACTATCTCCTGAAACGGGATGGTGTCGACAAGGTCACCTTCCTCACCGGCTTCAGCTTCCTGGGTCAGGGCATCAATACCGCGCAGGCGTTCATCACGTTGAAGAACTGGTCGGAGCGTGGGTCCGACTCTTCCGCCGCAGCGATCGTTGCGGATGCCAACGACAAGCTCGGCAAGTCCGTTCGCGACGCGAAAATCTCTGCGCTTGAACCGCCGCCGATCGACAATCTCGGCAACTCCTCCGGTTTCAGCTTCCGTCTGCAGGATCGCGGTCAGAAGGGCTATGCGGAATTGATGGGAGCGAAGGACCAGCTCATTGCCGCAGCAAACAAGAGCCCGATCCTACAGAATGTCTATGTCGAGGGCCTTTCTCCAGCTCCGCAAATCGAGCTGAATATTGATCGCGAAAAGGCTGCGGCGTTCGGCGTGACGTTCGAAGAGATCAACAACACGATCTCCACCAATCTCGGGTCGGCCTATATCAACGACTTTCCGAACCGCGGACGTATGCAGCGTGTGATCGTACAAAGCGATCGTACGGCACGCATGCAGCCTGATGAGATCCTCACCTATAACGTGCGCAATGGCAGCGGGCGGCTAGTTCCGCTGTCATCATTTGCAACGGTGAGCTGGAGCGTCGGCCCGGCGCAGATCGTCGGCTTCAATTATTATCCATCGGTGCGTATCAGCGGCGAGGCGCGTGACGGCTTCACGTCTGGCGACGCCATTGCGGAAATGGAGCGTCTGGCTGGGCAGTTGCCGCGCGGCTTCGGCTTCGAGTGGACGGGACAATCGCTGCAGGAGAAGCTGTCGGGTTCGCAGGCGCCATTCCTCCTCGCTTTGTCCGCGCTTCTGGTCTTTCTCGTGCTTGCTGCTCTCTACGAGAGCTGGACGATCCCGATTGCGGTGCTGCTGACGGTGCCGCTCGGCATCTTCGGCGCGGTGCTTGCGGCCATGATGCGCGGGCTCCCGAACGATGTCTATTTCACTGTGGGGCTGATCACCATTATCGGACTTGCGGCGAAGGACGGCATTCTGATCATCGAGTTCGCCAAGTCACTGCGGGAGCAGGGCAAGTCCTTGAAAGAGGCGACGCTGGAAGCCTGTCACCTGCGTTTCCGGCCGATCCTGATGACGGGCCTCGCCTTCTGCTGCGGCGTCGCTCCAATGGTGATTGCTGCCGGCGCAAGCGCGAAAAGCCAGCAGGCTTTGGGTTCGGTGGTCATGGGCGGCATGATCGCGGTGGTCATCCTCGCCTTGCTCATGGTGCCGGTCTTCTTCGTCGTTGTTCAGCGGGCGTTTTCTCGGCGCCAAACTGATGAAGAGATTGAGCTGGCTGCAGAGGAAGGTGAATTTGCCGATAGCGCGAAACCGCAACCTGTGCCGTGAGCGACTGCGCCGGCTGCATGTGAATCGGAGTGCTTGTTGACGACGCCGACGATCTCGTCTTGTTAGACCAGAGACGGGAAGCTCGAACGCTTCCTGTAAGTTCTCAAGGTGCCTGTACCCGGTCATAAGAATGGAACTCCCACGCGCGATTCGCGAGGCAGTGGATGCGGCGCTAGAGGGCATCTCGCTGGCCGAACTACAAGGCGCTGCGCAGCGGTTGTCGGAGCGGTACCGCGCCGAGCTACGCGATGGTCGTAAGCATTTGTCCGATGATCTCGCAGCGCGAGCCTACCTTGCCGCGCGCATGCCGGCGACTTACGCCGCGATCCATGCAACTTTCGACGCCATTGCGGAGATGCGATCCGATTTTCAGCCGGCCACCATGCTGGATGTCGGAGCGGGGCCAGCTACGGGCGTGTTTGCTGCGAATGATTGCTGGCCGGAGATCGCCGCAGCGACATTGATCGAGAATTCGGGGGCGATCCGCAGCTTTGGCGAAAGGCTGCTGGCTGCTGGCAGCATCGAGAAGACGCAATGGCTCGCGCATGATCTCGTAACGTTGCCCGCTTTGACCCAGCGATACGATCTCGTTCTGCTGGCCTATGTGCTGGACGAATTGCCGCCGGCAGCGATACCGGCGCTCATCAAATGTCTTTGGGATGCCTCGGGTGACATGCTGGTCGTCGTTGAGCCAGGCACGCCGGCCGGCTGGTCGCGCATATTATCTGTTCGGCAGGAGCTGATAGTTGCCGGCGCGCATCTCGTTGCACCCTGTCCGCATGCACTGGCCTGTCCATTGGTGGAGCCCGATTGGTGCCATTTTTCCCGCCGGGTCGCGCGCTCGCGGATGCACAGGCAGGTGAAGTCAGCCGACGTGCCCTGGGAAGATGAGAAGTTCGTCTATATCGCTGCGTCTCGTAAGCCAGGCGTGCCCGTTGCGGCTCGCGTGATTGCGCCGCCGGTCCTCCGTGGTGGAACCGCATCGTTGAAACTCTGTGAAGGCGACGGCCATGCAGCCCAGCGCCTGCTGTCGCGGCGGGATGGGGCGGCCTTCCGGCAGGCGCGCAGACTTGCCTGGGGCGATGCGATAGGGCCTGATGCCATAATCCCTGCAGATTCCACTGCTTCTTCCTGAAATCGTCACACTGCGGCTTCCGCACCTCCTTGACAGGAACTTTCGCGGGCGGGAGATCGGTTCCACGGAAGGCCCCATGTCGATTCGTATTCGCTGCCGCGGCGCAATCGCCGCATTGCTGATTGCTGCTGCAACAATTGCGGTCCCGCTGCCGGGTCTTGCGCAAGCCCCCGCTGCCCCCGCTGCAACGCCTGCCCTCCCAAGCGATGAAAATAGTGGGAACGGCGCCTCCCGGGCCGCCGAAGCTATTGAGCCGCTACGGGGCAATGTCGAGAAGATCGAGAAATCGCTTCAGGGGGGCGACCTCACGGACGCAGCGCTGTTGGAGAATCGCGGCAGCCTGGAACCTCTCCGGGGTGAGCTGCGCGAAATCATTGACGCTCTCGAGCGCCGCCTCGCCGATGTCGATACCCGGCTGAAACAGATCGGCCAGCCGCCTGCTGCGGATGCGCCGCCCGAAGAAGCCGGTCTTGCCGCCGAGCGTATTCGGCTCAACGAGCGGCGTGCATCGTTGGATGGCGCGCTCAAGCAAGCGCGCCTCTTGATGTTGCGTGCCGACGATTTGAGCGAACGGATAACAGACAGACGCCGCGCCCTGTTCACCCAGGAACTGTTTGGCCGGACATCGAGCGCTCTGGATCCGAGTTTCTGGGTGCAGGCTTCGCACGCTGTGCCGGATGGATTGCGTGGCGTGATGCTGCTCGGGCAGGGCTGGCTGGATCACCTGCGTGCATCGGCTACCAGCGGCACGATCGCGGCTGCAGGGCTGGCTCTGTTTGTATTTTTTGCGGGCGTTGGTTTGTTTTTGCGTTGGCTCAGCCGACGGGACTTCCGGCCGAGAGAGCTCGGCACCCGTTTCGCCAAGTCCTTCTTTGCAATCATGTCGCTCGTGCGCATCACGCTCACGGCTCCGGCTGTAATCGCCGTGGCGGTGTTGATTCTCGATGCCTTCGGCTTGATGCCCGATCGTATCAGGGCGGTCGGTTTCGGGCTTGCGGCTGCGGTCGGCGTTGCACGCTTTGGGCGTGGCGTAGCGGTCGGCTTGTTTGCGGCAGATGACCCCGATCGCCGATTGCTTGCGGTGCGCGATGAATCGGCGCGCGAGATGTCCACAACGGTCATCTGGGCTGCCCGAATTCTTGGCGTTGTCGTTTTCATCAATCTCCTTCAGCGCGCCGTTATCGCGCCTCTGTCGTTGACCGTCGCCACCAGTGCGATCTTTTCTGCGATCATTGCTGTCTTGCTCGGCCAGTTCCTGTTCCGTCGGGGACGAAGCGAGACGTCCGATGACGACGCTGCGGGCATGGGTTGGCTGCGAACCGCCGGATGGCTGCTTGTGGTTGGCATCGTGGCGGCTTTGCTCACCGGCTTTATCGGTTTTGCCGCGTTTTTGGCCGGCCGCTTTCTTGTGGCGCTCGGACTGATCGGTGCGCTCTATATCGTCCTCGTCTTCATCGACGCCTTGTTCACCGAGGTGTTGACGGCATCGACCCCGCGTGGCCGTGCTGTCGCTCATTTCTTTGGCCTCAATCCGCGCTCGATCGAATTGATTGGCGCGCTACTCTCGGCAGCAATTCGCTTGATCTTGATTTTGATTGTGTTGCTGCCGCTCCTTGGGCCGTGGGGTGTTTTTGCTGCTGATTTTCTGAGCGTGATACGTGACGCGACCTTCGGCTTCCGTATCGGCGATGTTACGATTTCGCTTACGACGGTGTTCGGCGCATTTGCGATCGTGGTCATCGGCATTCTGGTGACCCGCGCGGTGCAGCGCTGGCTCGACACAAGCTTCCTGCCGCGCACCGCGCTCGACTCAAGCCTGCAGAACTCGGTTTCCACCATCTTCAGCTATGTGGGCGTGATCATCGCCATCTCGCTGGCGATGGCGCAGCTTGGAGTCGATTTCCAGAAGATCACGCTGGTCGCCGGTGCACTGTCGATCGGTATCGGTTTCGGTCTGCAATCGGTGGTGTCGAATTTCGTCTCCGGCCTGATCCTGTTGGCCGAGCGGCCGATCCGGGTTGGCGACGTGATCAATGTCAAAGGCGAGGAGGGGCGGGTGCGGCGTATCCATGTGCGGGCGACGGAGATCGAAACCGGAGACCGCGCCAGCGTCATCATCCCCAATTCCGAACTGATCACGCAGGTTGTCAAAAATCGCACCCATACCGACACCTTCGCGCGTGTGTCGGTGGCGGTCGGAGTCGCCTATGGCAGCGATGTCGCGAAGGTGCGCGATATTCTGATGGGGATCGCGACGGCGCATCCGCACGTGATGCAAAGCCCGGCGCCGACGGTGTTCCTGACCGGGTTCGGCGACAGCGCGATCAATTTCGAGCTGGGTTGGGTCGTGCGCAATCTCGGCGACGGAGCCGGCATCAAGAGCGATATCTGCTTCTCGATCCTCGAAAAGTTCCATGCCGAAGGAATCGAGATTCCCTATCCGAGGCGTGACATCCATATTCAGGGTCTCGGTGCAATTGAGCCCAAACCGGAAGTCGAGTTTCCCGTTGCCCCAAAAAAGCCGAAACCGGCGTGATTTTGGCGACATAACGCGCTCTTTACGTTTCAGTCACCATTTTGCGGCCAATTCGGACGTCTGTGGGGGTTCGCCAGAATGCTGCGCCGTCCGAGTTATGCCGTGGTCGCCGGGGGGCTTTGTTTGGCCGCGTCGTTCATACTGGCTGGTTGCGCGACCGAGCCGCCGCCGTCGCAGCCGACATTTTATCAAAGCATGGCGAAGGAAGGTGCGCAGCTCGATCCGCAGGCCGCAGCCTCGATGATCTCCGGCTACCGCCGCAACAACATGCTGGGCGATGTCACGATCGATCCGCAGCTGATGCGGATGGCGGAGGAGCAGGCGCGTGCCATGGCGACGCGCGACAAGCTGGATCACAACGTGGCCGGCAATTTCAAGGACCGGTTGCGCCGCTCCGGCTATCGCGCCCAGACAGGAGCCGAGAATATCGGGGCCGGCTATCACACCCTGGCGGAAGCATTCTCCGGCTGGCGCGACTCGCCCGGTCACAAGGCCAATATGCTGCTGCGCGGCGCGACGCATATGGGCATCGCCGCCGTCTACGTGCCGAACACGAAATACAAAGTATTCTGGGCGCTGATACTGGCTGCCCCAGACGATCGCCGTGCGGAAGCGACACAGTAGTTGCCGCGGCTAAGCGAGATTGCGCTGCATGTGAACGGCGTCGTCGTCGTACTTGCTCCGCGCGGACGCCTGCAAGGACGGATCGTCAGTTCTTACGAAGCCCATCCGTTTCCAGAACGGTTCGCTGCCATTGACGGCAACCAGCGCCATGCGCCGGACTTGGATTTCTGCTGCGGCCTCAAGCAAGCAAGGCAACAGGCCGGCCGCGAGATTCCGTCCCTGAACGGAAGGATCAAGTGTCAGATCGTGGATGAAGTAATTTGAGGGTGCTTCAGGCAACGTGATGAGAAAGGTATCGAGCGAGGGCGCTACGTCATCCGTCCAAGGATGCGAGAAGCAATAGCCGTGGATGACCGCGCTGGCATCCGTCAGGGCAAAGCATCCCTGTGGAAATAGGACAAATTTCTCCTCCAGAACCTCAAGCCGTTCAGGATAGTTGATATGCACCCGGTTCGAGAGCTCACTGACGGCCGGCATGTCCGCCGCCGTCATTGGTCTCCATTCCACGCGCATATTCGTATCGGCCATTGCCATCACCAGTATCTGGACGCGAGGCTCTTGCCCGACTAGCGTGCGCCCGGCAAGTGGCTTCGTACGCGTGCATCGACGAGGCGGAACGCCGCTCATACGGATGGCGCGCAAGGTTTCTGGAATGCTCCCTCCTATCCACGACTACGAAAAACTGCGCCGTGAGTTCCGCTGGGCGATCCCGGAGCGTTACAACATCGGCGTCGATGTTTGCGATCGCTGGGCTGCGCATGACCCGTCGCGGCCTGCGATATTGCATGTGCAGCCGGATGGTGGGATCGACATCGTCAGCTTTGGCGCGATGAAAGAGGCTTCAGATCGTTTCGCCAATGCCCTGCGTGCGCACGGAATTGGGCGCGGCGACCGTGTCGCGATTCTCCTGCCGCAAACTCCGGAAGCCGTGGTAGCTCATATTGCGACCTACAAGCTGGCGGCCATTGCGTTGCCGCTGTCGCTTCTGTTCGGGCCTGATTCACTCACTTATCGCCTGCAGAATTCAGGCGCAAAGGCGATCGTCACCAACAAGCAAGGACTGGAAAAGCTTGCCGGCGTTGGTGACACGGCATTGAAACTGATCGTTTCGACCGATGGCATCGCCGACGGAGCATTGAGCTTTCAGGGGCTGCTGCAAGCGGCGTCGGATGCGTTCGTGCCGGAAGACACATTCGCCAACGATCCGGCGATGATGATCTACACCTCCGGGACAACCGGGCAGCCCAAAGGCGCGCTGCACGCGCATCGCGTGTTGCTTGGCCATCTGCCTGGCTTTGAACTGCCGCATGCCGGGTTTCCGCAGGCAGGCGATCTGTTCTGGACTCCGGCGGACTGGGCATGGGCTGGCGGCTTGCTCAATGCCTTGCTGCCCGCGCTGCATCACGGTGTACCGGTGGTGGCGCGGCGCTTTGACAAATTCGCGCCAGACGAAGCTTATGCGTTGATGGCGAAGACCGGCATTCGCAACGCGTTCATTCCGCCGACCGCCTTGCGTATGCTGCGCATGGCGCCGCTGCCGCGGGCTCAATTCGATTTGCAACTTCGCGGCATCAGCTCAGCTGGCGAAACGCTGGGTGCTGAGACCTTCGCGTGGGGCAAAGAGGCGTTCGGTCTCACCGTCAACGAAATGTACGGTCAGACCGAATGCAATCTCGTCCTGGCCTCGAGTGACCAGCTTGGCGTGTCGCGCGCGGGTGCGATCGGCAAGCCTGTTCCGGGTCACGACGTTGCCGTCATCGACGCCGAAGGTCAAATTCTCAAGCCAGACGAGATCGGACAGATCGCCGTGCGCCGTCCCAGTCCGGTGATGTTTCTTGAATACTGGGGCGATGCGGAAGCAACGCGGGACAAGTTCATCGGCGACTGGATGACGACGGGCGATCAGTGCGTCGTCGATGACGACGGCTATTTCCATTTCATTGGTCGCAACGATGACGTGATCACTTCCGCGAGTTTCCGGATCGGTCCTGGCGAGATCGAGGACTGTCTGCTTCGTCACCCGGCGGTCGCACTCGCTGCTGCGGTCGGCAAGCCGGATCCGATCCGCACCGAGATCGTGAAAGCCTTCGTTGTCCTGAAGGGCGACGTCGAGACGCCACGCGATGTACTCGCCTCGGAATTGCAAGGGTTCGTCAGAACGCAGTTGTCGGCGCATGAATATCCGCGCGAAATCGATTTCATCGACGAAATGCCGATGACCACGACCGGGAAGATTATTCGGCGTATCCTGCGAGAACGCGCCTAGCTTCGGTTGTCGCCCAGCACGAACAGATGAAATCCGAGCCGGCGTTTGGCGATGATAAAGATCATCGCCGATTCGACGACGAATGCCACCGATGTCGCAATGCCGGCGCCGATGATCCCGTATGTCGGGATGAGAGCGAAGCAAAGTGCGAGATTGGTGACGAGAGCGGCAAGCGCCGTCAGCGCGCAAAGCTTCTGTTGACCGAGCATGCTGAGAAAACGTTCGCCTGGACCGATGGCGGCGCGAGCGAGGATGCCGATCGCCAGAACGAACATCAGTGGATAGCCAGATACGAAGCGTTCGCCGAATAACCGCAGCAATGGCCAGCCACAGGCCAGTACGATGATGACGGCCGCCAGCGATGGCCAGAACGTCCAGCGGATCGAGTCGCGGACAAATATCGCGAGCTTATTGTGGTCGCCGGCCTCGTAATATTCGCTGAACTTGTGCGCGGACGCGGCCGAAACGGCGAAGTAAACGAACGAAACGAGCGCAAGGGTCTTCGCCGCCGCATAATAGATCGCAATTTCTTCGGGCGAGCGGAATTGTTTGAGGATCAGAACGTCGACATACATCAGCAGCATGTAGAGGCTGTCGACGAGGAACATCGGCACGGATACCGCGATCCACTGCGGGATGTTGTAGCTCTTCGGACCCTGAGGGACTTCGGTCGTGAGCTTGCGCGTCAGAATAAGGTATTGGCCGATCGCGCAGACCCAGATCGAGATGGCGGCAATCACGATGCCGGTTGTGGCGTCGGTCGGAACGCCGCCGACATAGGCGGCACCCATCAGGCCGATGACGAGAAGCTGACGGATGACGAAGGGCGGTAGCAACGCGAGGTTCGGCCAGTTGTAGGAGCGCGCGATTCCGTCCTGCACATGCATCACGCCGTAAACCGGCAGAATCAGACATCCGATGTAAAGCGGGATGATGGTGTATTCGTCCAGCCAGTGATCGAGCGAGCGGATGATCAGCGCACCGGCGGCAGAAATGACTATCGCAATCCAAAAGGTAAGCCAGCGGCTGCCGGACAAGAAGCCGCGCAAGTGCGCCCAGGCACCCTTCTCGGTGTATAGCGGAATGAACCGCTGTGCCGACGATGCGAGCCCGATATCGACGAGGCCGCCGAATAGCATCACCCAAGTGAAGACATAGACGTAAACGCCGAATTCGTGACTGCCCATCCATCGGGCCAGCATCACCTG
Organism: Pseudomonadota bacterium; assembly: GCA_023423415.1. Taxonomy (GTDB): domain Bacteria; phylum Pseudomonadota; class Alphaproteobacteria; order Rhizobiales; family Xanthobacteraceae; genus Pseudorhodoplanes. The sequence continues at coordinate 18,555 of JAFAFP010000196.1, forward strand.
AGAAATGAAGGCAAGGGCCGCGGCAGCAACGCGGATTAGAAAGGCCGTCGACGCCATGCGTTGGGCGAGCGAGCGATCGCTGTGGTCGGCGAGCCAGGCGCGAAATTTTGTATAGAGCGTGTCGGGAACGAGACCCGGAAGCCGGTCGTGGTCTCTCGAGCCAAGCAGTGCCACGGCACACGTCTCCCACGTCGCGCCGCTGGATCGGCACGCGTCCCTATGGCGCATTATCAATGTGCCGTTAAGATTTTATGCCAGAGGTGGTTAAAATGCCGGAAAATCGATGGTTCCGGCGGAACTAGCCGCTGAATCCCCCGCTCTCAAGGAAGGCCTTTTCTTCGGGAGTCGTCTTACGGCCAAGCACCGGATTGCGATGCGGGAATCGGCCGAAGCGCCGGATGATATCGGCGTGGATCTCCGCGTATTCCAATCCATTCTCATCGCCGAGCGCCTTGTAAAGGTCGACGCAGTGCTCCTGATCCTCGATCGCTTCCGAGTGCATCAGCGGAAGATAAAAGAATGTCTGCAAGGCGTCTGGCACCTGTTTGTCGAAATCCTTCGCCAGCGCGCGCCGGGTAATATCGCGGGCGATCGGATCGGTAGCCCATGATTGTGCGCTACCGCGGAACATATTGCGAGGAAACTGGTCCAGCAGAAGGATCAGCGCGAGCGCTCCTTCCGGCGTTTCTTCCCAATCATTCAAATGGCCCGCCGCGGCGGCTTCGTAGGTCGTAAGGAATTTTGCGTGGATCGTCGCGTCGAAGGCATCGTCCTTGTTGAACCACTTGTCGTAGCCGGCATTCAGCCAGAACGAGAGAATGTCGCTTGCAGATTTCACATTGCTCATTCGTGCGCTCCGTCACACTCGTTGCCGGCCGGATTGAATCCGCTCATACAGTGATTTGTCGATCGGAACGAAGGCGCGCACCGACGAATCGTTGAAATAAAGCGGATCGGTGATCCTGCCAGGATCGAACCCTTCCTTCACCAGATCGACTTTCCTCTGTTTGAATGTCGTGGTGACTTCGATGTCCTTGCGAACGCGCAGGAGCACTGGTCGTGCGTAGTCGGGTAGCGATGTTTCGAGATGCCGATAAAGGGCGGACAGATCGCAATCGCCGCAAACGATCGCGGCCATGCCAGCCCGGCCTTCGCGACCGGGAATGCCGACGCCATAGACATTCGTGTCCTTGATCCCCGCGAAGCGATTGATGGCCTCGGCGACTTCGGAGGTCGAGACGTTTTCACCTTTCCAGCGAAAGGTATCGCCAACGCGATCGACGAAATAGAAATACCCGTTCTCATCCTTGCGCATCAGGTCGCCGGTGCGGAACCAGATGTCGTTTGGTGCGAACACATTGCGCAGGATCTTCTTCTCCGTATCGGCTTGGCCTGCGTAACCTTCGAAGCGATTGCCCGGCTTGTTAGCATCGTTGACGATCTTGCCGATGGCTTCGCCAATTTCGTTGGGGTCGCAAGGGATGCAAAAGCCTTGCGCGTTGCGCACCGGTTGTTCCGTCTCGACGTCGAATCGCACCAGCGCAGTGGGAAAACGGTGTTCGATAAACCAGGGCAAGCGGCCGATCGCGCCCGTCTTGCCCTCGAAATTGAACATCAGCACGTTGCCTTCCGTCGCGGCGTAGAATTCGAGAATCAGGGGTATCCGGAAGCGTGTCTTGAATTCCTCCCAGATATCCGGTCGCAGACCATTGCCGCAGGCAAGGCGGAGTTTATGCTTGGTTTCATTCGGGTGCGGAGGCGAATTGACCAGATAGCGGCAGAGTTCGCCGATATACTGCATCATCGTACAATCGTTATTGACGATATCGTCCCAGAACTCGCGTACCGAAAAGCGCTCGCGGATATAAACCGAGCCGCCATTCACCAGCAGCGAGCCGATTGCGCAAAGGCCGCCGGCGGTGTGGTACATTGGCAGACAAACATAGTTGCGATCCGACGCCTTCGTGCCCATCACGCCGGCGAAGCCGTAACAGGCCAGCATCACACGGTAGTGGTTCATGTTCGCCGCTTTGGGCAGCCCGGTGGTGCCGGACGTATAGATGTAAAGGGCGTGATCCTCGATGCTGATGGCCGGTCGTTCGGCGGGCGCCAATGGCTCCGCCGCCATCGTGTCGGCAATAACATCAATGCGCGGTTCAATGGCGGCGGTCTCGCCGTGGATCCAGACCTTGGGTGAGGACTTCAGGCCTGGCCGGATGCTCTCGAACTGACCGACAAGCTCCGCAGCGACAATAATGTGCTTCGGCGCGACGATGTCGATGCAGTGCGCAAGCGAAGGTCCGATGAGATTGGTATTGAGCAGGGCCGTGACGCCGCCTGCCCGGGTGATGCCAAGCCAGATCGCCATGAATTCCGGCCGGTTCGGCATCAGCAGACAGACGGTCTCGCCTTTCGCAAGACCTTCACCCAAGGCCCAGCGTGAATAGCGGTTGGATCGCTCAAACAGGGTTCGGTAGGTGAACGTTTCACGCGCTGACAGCAGCGCGGGCGCATCAGCGTACCGGGCTGCCAACTCCTCAACCACGTCAGGAAAGGTACGTTTGGGATTCTTCGCGATATGCGTCGTCATCCGCAAGGCGCGCAGCGCGCCGCGAATGAAGACGAAATCCCCCTTAAGCTGGCTGAAAAAACCCATGCCCGACCCCGATGGGTCTTGAACCTACCATCGAAGAGTCGCCAGCGGGTTTCAAGAGGTGGTTAATTGGATACGCCCGTCAACGGTCTCGGCCGCCGAATGGCACCAGCGGATTGTCCACGATCGCTGCAGCATCCGGCCGGTCCGGTGCGGTATAGCCGAGAAATGCATCGAACAGCTCACGGATAATGCGCGGCTCGATGTCGCGGACGATGAAAACCATCCGGGTTCGCCGGTCATCATCCGGCCAGCCGTCGAGCTGGCTCGCCGGATGCAGCACGTGTTGAACACCATGCAGCACCATCGGACGATCCGGCGTTTCCTCGACGTTGACGATGGCCTTCATCCGCAGAAGGTTGGGACCGTGCGTTGAGCGCAGCAATTCCAGGAACAGATCGAGCATCGCGGCCGGAATGGCGCGGTCGGTTGATAACGTGAAAGCGCGTACGCGCTCGTCGTGCCGATTAACGTCATGGTGGTGACGATGATCGTGGGCATGCGCGGCAGCGATCGCTTCGTCGGCCAGCCAGCGGCTGACGTCAGGGATCTTGCGTGCCGGATCGTAGAGCCCGCAATTCAGCAGCGTTGCGGGCGTCGCTTCGCCCGCGGCTGCATCGAGAATGGTGGCCGCCGGGTTGAGCCGATGTAGTCGCTCCAGTAGCGCCTCACGACCGGAGATCCGCTCCGGCGAGTCCAGAAGGTCGGTCTTCGTCAGCACGATCCGGTCGGCGACGGCCGCCTGTTTCACCGCTTCGGCGTGGTTGTCGAGTGTTGCCGAACCGTTGACCGCATCCACCATTGTCACGACGCCGTCGAGCCGGAAGCGCATCAGAAGATAGGGATGCGACATGGTCGTCTGGAGAAGCGGCGCCGGGTCGGCGAGCCCTGTGGTCTCGACGATCACGCGTTTGAAGGAGGCGCGGCCGTTGTCGAGATTGCGCAGCAACTTCTCTAGGGCGGTGACGAGATCGCCGCGCAGGTTGCAGCACAGGCAGCCGCTCGACAGCACCATCATGTCGCCGTCGATGGTTTCGACCAGCAGATGATCGAGCGCGATGTCACCGAACTCGTTGATGATGACGGCCGTGTCTGCGAGGGCAGGGTCCTTGAGCAGCCGGTTCAGCAGCGTCGTCTTGCCGGAGCCGAGAAAGCCCGTCAGCAGCGTCAATGGTATCGGTTGCGGCGGAACGCGTACCGCCGATTGCGTATGTTGTTCTGTCACCGGGTCGCAGGCTGTGCTGGTTTTGTGGCCGAAGGCTTGGCAGCGGCCTCGGCGGTCGGTTTCTGAGCCGGATCGGCGGGTTTCTTCTGTTTGGGCGCTGCTGCCTGCTTCGACGATGACGTTGTTTGCGCCGTGGACTTGGCGGTCGAGTCCTTTGCAGGTGCAGGCTTCTTCTTGGCAGCCGGTGCGGCCGCGGCTGTGTCAGTCTTCGGGGCCGGTTTGGCCGCGGCGGCCGGAGTAAATTGTCCGACTGGCGGAGACGTCGGCGTTGTCAAGGCGGTTGGCTTGGCTGTCGGCTTGGCGGCTGAACTGGTCGAAGGCTGGGAGGTCGCAGCCGTGGCAGCAGGCCTTGCCGCGGTAGCTTCCGCAGGCGGTGAACTCTTCTTCTTTGATTTCGGTTTGGGACTTGCCACCTGAGTGTCCGGCACCGAGCCCTTAGTCGCGCCTAGGAACACGACGACTGGTTCCATCGACGGCACCAGCGGGCCAATCAAGGCAGACGGTTTGGTGTTGGCCGTGCGCAGGCTGGAGAGCATCATCGCTTGCGGCGAGCTCGGGTCCATGCCCGGCGGCAGTGCAGCCTGGGTGTGTTCGGCCTCATCGAGGTCCTCGGATTCGGCCGGCGGGCGCTTGCGCTTCTTGCCGCAGATTTCGTCGCGCAGATTGGGCGGTGCGGTGTCCACGGCTTTCAGCGTCTCGACGGTGCCGCCAGACGGCGCCAGCCACGAGAAGCTGCCGCTCTGGAAACCGCGCTCGATCATTTGCGCGGCCTTCACGGCGCGCACGCCGCCGGAGGGGGCGCCGAACACGACGGCGATCAGTCGGCGATTGTTGCGTTTGACGGAGACGACGACGTTGAAGCCCGACGCGCAGATGAAACCGGTCTTCATTCCATCCGTGCCGGGATAACGGTCGAGCAGCGTGTTGTGGTTGCGCATGACGCGCTTGCCGAGTTTGATCGCCGACAGCCGCCAGTAGAACTCGTATTCCGGCAGTTCGCGATAAATCGCGCGGGCAAGTATGGCCTGATCCCGCGCGGACGTGATCTGCTCGTCTGCGGGAAGACCGTTCGGGTTGACGTAGCTCGTCTGCGTCATGCCGAGCCGGGCGGCGGCGCGGTTCATCTCCTCCGAGAAAGCGGGAACCGAACCGGACACGCCCTCCGCCAAGGTGACGGCGATATCGTTCGCCGATTTCACCATCAGCATCTTGATCGCATTATCGACGGTGACCTGAGATCCCGCCTTGAAACCCATCTTGCTCGGTGCTTGCGCGACCGCGTCGGGCGAAACCGTAAAGAGAGTATCGAGTGAAATCCGGCCCGCTTTGACTGCCTTCAGCGTGACATAAGCCGTCATCAGCTTGGTGACGGAGGCGGGGTACCAGGGTTGGGTTGCATTCTCGGCGTGCAGCACGCGTCCGCTATCGGCGTCGATCAGCAGCATGGCCTCGGCGGCGGCGCGGCTGGTCGGCGCGGCGACGAAGCCGGCCAGAAGCAGGGCGGTCAAAACGACGGGCTTGGCGGCCCGGGCTGCAAGGAAGGCCGAGGATGCAAAATTCACGTGGTACGGTCCGGTTGCTGGTGTCGGCCCATCGGAACTCACCGTCGGCTGAGAGATGACTCAATTTACGCCGATCAGGCCCCGGATGGCAAAGCGGAAGTCCGGAACCGGAATGTTTTTGCGACCCCTGCTTGTCAATTCCCCAAGAAAGCGACCAAAGTTCGGCGTTGCCGTTAAACATGGTGCCAGCGGAAGGAGCTCGCAATGACCGCCTGTATCGTCGGGCTCGCTCATAGTCCCTTTGGAAAACTCGACGCCGAGACCGTCGAAAGCCTGATCGTGCGGGTGGCCACGGATGCGCTCGCGGATGCCGGGATTGAGCCGGGCGATGTGGACGAGATCCTGCTCGGCCATTTCAACGCGGGCTTCTCGGCGCAGGACTTCACCGCCTCGCTGGTGCTGCAGGCCTCCCCCGATCTGCGCTTCAAGCGCGCGACCCGGGTTGAGAACGCCTGTGCGACCGGTTCGGCGGCCGTGCACCAAGGGCTCAAGGCGATTGCTGCCAAGGCCGCGCGGATTGTCCTTGTCGTCGGCGTAGAGCAGATGACGCGAACGCCGGCGCCCGAGATCGGCCGGAACCTTCTCAAGGCCTCGTACGTGCGCGACGAGGCCGATATCGAGGGTGGCTTTGCCGGAATTTTCGGCAAGATTGCAGGGCTGTATTTCCAGAAGTATGGCGATCAGTCCGATGCGCTTGCCATGATCGCGGCCAAGAACCACAAGAATGGCGTCGGCAATCCGTATGCGCAGTTGCGTAAGGATCTCGGTTTCGAATTCTGCCGCACCGAAAGTGACAAGAATCCCTTCGTTGCAGGTCCACTCAAGCGCACCGATTGCTCGCTGGTGTCGGATGGGGCGGCCGCCATCGTGCTGGCGGATGTCGAAACGGCATTACGCCTCGACAAAGCCGTTGCGTTTCGCGCCGCTGCGCATGTGCAGGATTTCCTGCCGATGGCCAAGCGTGACATCCTGAAATTCGAGGGATGCGCACTGGCCTGGAGGCAGGCGCTGGCGCAGGCCGGCGTGACGCTCAATGACTTGTCATTTGTCGAGACACACGACTGCTTCACCATCGCCGAGTTGATCGAGTACGAAGCGATGGGGCTTGTGCCGGAAGGACGCGGTGCGACGGCCATCGCTGAGGGCTTGACCCAGAAGGACGGCAAACTGCCGATCAATCCATCCGGTGGGCTGAAGGCGAAGGGGCACCCGATCGGCGCCACCGGCGTCTCGATGCACGCTCTGACCGCGATGCAGCTTACCAATGTTGCCGGTGATATTCAGGTGAAGGATGCCAGGCTCGGCGGCATCTTCAACATGGGCGGTGCTGCTGTAGCGAACTACGTGAGCATTCTTGAGCGGATCAAGTAGGGGCTTTGCTCTCCTGCATGAGGGGTAGGAGCGAAGCGGCCCGAGCAGGCCGGTGAAGGCACGTGCCACTTTGCATCCCACTTCGCTCGATGTTCGCCGATGTTTCCGCAGGGAGATCGCGCGTCGCGCGCCAATCGCTGTTTCAAATTTCAAACAGCCATACATCGTCGTTCTCGCGACGCGTGTGAGCGCCCGAGCGATGAAAGAGGGGACGGCGCGCCGAAAGGCGCAGGCAGTCCGAACGCTGCGCCCCATCGCTGAGACGCAGCCGCCTCTCGGCGCACCGCTGGCGACGTTTATTCGACGCCGGGCCGCGCTTCGCTACACGCGCATCCCAACGAATGGGATGCGCCGGTCAGCCAGCTCCTGGCGGGGGTTCATAGTGACCCCGGGCGGAGCCCCGGCGCCGCCCGGGTGCGAGCTTGCGAAGCCCGCCCGCAGGCGCCGCACCTCGCTCCGCTCCAACGACGCCTCGCGAGAGCGCCCCTTTGACGAACGAGATTATAGGAATTTAATCAATACAGGAATATTGTCAAGGTCGTTTTCTCGTCACGCGTCGCGCGCGCCCGAGCTTCGGTCGCCCCATTTCGCAACGATCAAACCGAGCCTGCCTCGACCGCTCTACTCGGCGGCATCCTCGGCGGGTTTCTGGCGCTGATCCGCGATCAGGAATTGCGAGCGTGCAAGCTCCGCGAAGGCGCCGCCCTGCGCCACCAGCTCGTTGAAGTTACCGGACTCGATCACACGGCCATCGCGGAAGACCAGGATGCGTGTTGCGTTGCGTATGGTTGCAAGCCTGTGAGCGATGACGAAAGTGGTGCGATCCTTCATCACCTCATCAAGCGCGGCCTGCACCTTCGTCTCGGTCGCCGCGTCCAGCGCGGACGTTGCCTCGTCGAGGATCAGGATCGGCGGGTTTTTCAAAAGGGCGCGCGCAATCGACAGCCGCTGACGCTCGCCCCCTGAAAGGAAGCGCCCGCGTTCGCCGACGACGGCATTGAGCTTGTCCGGGTTGCGGTCGACGAAATCGATGGCCTGTGCGCGGGTGAGGGCTTCGCGCATCTCAGCCTCCGTGGCGTCGGATTTGCCCGCGGTGAGGTTGTCGAAAACGGACCGGTTGAACAGCAGCACTTCCTGAAAGACGACACCGATGTTCCGCCGGAGCGCGGACATTTTCATGTCGCGCAGGTCGATGCCATCTATGGTGATGCGGCCGGATTGCGGATCGAATACGCGGTGAAGCAGCGCGAGCGCCGTGGTCTTGCCGGCCCCCGTCGGTCCAACCAGAGCGATCACTTCACCCGGCTTGGCATGGAATGTCAGGTCGGCGATCGCGGGCCGTTTGCCGTCATAGGAGAAAGACACATCCTCGAATCGCACATCTCCCTTCAGGCGGCCTGGGTCGATCGCGTGGGGCGCATCGCGTACGGCGGGTGTCGTGTCGAGAACGTCGAAAAATTCCTGCAGCCGCGGCGCCACCATGAACACGCTGTTCACGAAGCCTGCGACCTGCTCAAGCTTGGTCACCAGCATGGTGGCGAAGCTCATGAACATCACGATCTCGCCGATGGTGGTGAGGTTGTGAAAGAACAGCCAGGTTCCCAGCAGGAAGATCGAGAGCAACGTGATCGTGGTCGAAGCGCGGGTCAGCACCGTCATCACCGCCCACCAGGACAGGACCGGCATCTGCGCGCCGAGCAGGCGCTCGACCACCATACGCAGTCCCATCACTTCGGATTCGACCCGCGCGAAGCTCTGCACCAGCGCGACGTTTCCGAGGGCATCGGAAGCGCGCTCGGCGAGATCGGAATAGTACTTTTCGACGGATGTCTGCAGTGCGCTCGTCTTGTGTAGAACGTAGCTGGTGAGGGCTGCAAAAATGGCGCAGAGCACGATGAGCAGCGTCGCCAGCCGCCAGTTCAGGAACAGCGAGAGCGGCAGCAGGATGAAGAGCGAGACAAGCGCCGCGAAGTTCTCGCGGAAGAATGACAGCCACAGACCCCACAGCGAGTCGGTGCCGGTCAGCATGACCTTCATCAATCGTCCGGAATGCGAACCGCCGTGATAGGCCAGCGGCAACTGCAGGACGTGTTCAAAATAGTCCGTCAGCACGGCCTGACGTCGGCGATGCGACAGCCGGTCCGCATGCAGGGCAATGAACACACCGCACAGAATCGTGAAGAGACCGAATGCGGCCCATGCCCCGAGAAGCGGCAAAAGGGAGTCGAAGGTCAGCGTGTTGCCGGGCTTCTGGGAACCGACCAGGGTGTCGATGATCCGGCCGAACAGGACGGGTTCGGCGAACTGGGCCGCAGCGAGGGCGACGTTGGAGAAAGCCAGGAACCAACCGAGCTTGGCCTCTGGGCCCAGCAGCCCGAGAACCCGGCCATAGAGACGAATAAGGTTCATGTGCCCACAAAATTCTGTTCAGACATCGCCGATGAGATGACCCGCTCCGGGGTTATCACATGATGTGAACCGAGCCTGCTGTTTCCGTTCATCGGCCGCACACGCGGAGCATTCAATAACCTACATGTGATCGTAGTTGTACGCATAAACGCTTTGGGATTATGTCAAAATATCCAGAATAATTCTGTAAAATTGAACTTTGTAGATTTTGACGAATGATCAACATCCCAACCGAGCTTTTGCGGACGCTAGTTGCAGTTGTGGATTTGCGGAGCTTCACCAAGGCCGCTTTGTCGCTTGGGGTGACGCAACCGGCTGTCAGCGCGCAAATCAAGCGTTTGCAGGCGCTGCTGGATTGCGACTTGTTCGACAAAAGCGCGCCGGGGGTCAGCCTGACGCCATCGGGCAAGCTGGTGGTAAATTTTGCGCGGCGCATGCTGAGCATCAATGATCAGATCGTTGATGCTTCGATTCCGCGACTCGCGCCGCAAGCATTGCGGATCGGGATCCCGGGCGATTTTGCTACCCTCGTGCTGCTGCCGTTTCTCGCCGAATTCAAAGCACGCTATCCTGGGTTGCGTCTTTCAATCCGGGGCGGGAGTTTCGATGGGTTGTTCCGCGACCTGCATCAGGCCAACCTCGACCTGCTCGTGGGACTGGCAGAGCCCGGAGCCATGGGGGAAGCAAGGCGCCAAAAAGCCGAGCCGATGACGTGGGTGCGCCCGCAGTCTTTGCAACTCGATCCCAATGCTCCTGTGCCGCTGGTCACGTTGGGCGAGTCATGTGCCTATCACCGCATCATGCTGACGACGCTGGCCAAATCCCAGTTGCCTCATGAGATCATTTTCATCGGGGCGAGCGAAGCAAGTCTTGTCTCGGCCGTACGGTGCGGGCTGGGTGTTGGCGTCATGCCGCGTCGTCAGGTGCAGGCGGCGGGTTTGGAGCCTTGGGATGATGCTCCTTTGCCGCCGTTAAGCGATATCTATTGTGGGATATTCCTCGGTGAAAACGGCGATCAATTGATACTAGAGGAACTTGCAGACGCGATATACGAAGCGCTGTATCCGCCGACGCAACAAGAAGTGTCGAAGGCATTCGTGTCGCCCGGCATGGCATAAGGCCGGCAAAAGCCGGACATCAGTCATCAGTTTTGCGCGAAGCCTGAACGCTGGGCCCAGCCGGTCATCCGCTGTTCCAGCAGCGCCATCAGCCAGTACATCACGATACCCAGCACCGCCAGCGCCAATAGCCCTGCGAAGATCAGCGGCACGTTGAACTGGGCCTGCGCCTGCAACATCAGATTGCCGATGCCGTTGTTGGAGGCGACGCTCTCCGAGACAACCGTGCCGACAAAGGCCAGGGTGATCGCCACCTTCAGCGAGCCGAAGAAGTAGGGCAGCGAACGTGGAATGCCGACCTTGCGCATGATGTCGAATTTGGACGCACCGAGCGCTTTGAGCACGTCCTCCAGTTCCGGTTCAATAGTGGCAAGGCCGGTCGCGACATTCACCACGATCGGAAAGAACGAAATCAGGAAGGCGGTCAACACTGCGGGAATGAATCCGATGCCGAACCACAGCACGAGGATCGGCACCACCGCGACCTTCGGGATCGCGTTGAAGCCGATCATGAGCGGATAGATGCCGGAATAGATCGTACGGGACCAGCCGATGACCAGCCCAAGCACCAATCCGAAACCGACAGCCAGCAGGAAGCCGAGCATGGTGGCTTCGAGCGTGATCCAGGAATTACGCAGGATGGCCGGCCAGTAATCGATCGTGGCTTTAAAAACCGCCGTCGGCGGCGGCAGGAAGAATTCCGGGATGTTGCCGAACTTGCAAATCGCCTCCCAGATAACGAATAAGCCGATAGTGAAAAGCCAAGGTGCGAGCCGGGCAAAAGCTTTCGGATGGTTCATTGCCGTGCCTGCACGATGTGGCTGCGCAATTCCTGAACGATATCCTGGAAGTCCTTGGTGAACGTGACGTCGAGATCGCGCGGGCGTGGCAACTCGACCTTACGCTCGACCAGAATGCGACCTGGTCGTTGCGACATGACAAAGATCCGATCGGCAAGGAACACAGCTTCGCGAAGGTCGTGGGTCACCAGAATGACGGTGATGCCGCGCGCGGCGTGAAGGTCGCGGATCACGCACCATAGCTCTTCACGGGTAAAAGCATCGAGCGCGCCGAACGGCTCGTCGAGCATCAGGAGTTGCGGCTCATGAATCAGCGCGCGGCAGAGCGAGGTGCGTTGCTGCATGCCGCCGGACAGTTGCCAGGGAAACTTGCTGCCGAAGCCACCGAGGCCTACGGAGGCCAAAAGCTTTTCGGCGCGCTCTACATACTGCGCCTTCTGCCGGCGAAGTTGACGGCGGTGCGGCTGAACGATTTCCAGCGGCAGCAGCAGATTTTCCAGCGTCGTGCGCCACGGCAGCAGTGTCGGCGCCTGGAAGGCCATGCCGGCGATCTTTACCGGTCTTGTGACCGGCTCATTGCCGACACGAACATGACCCGCAAACGGAAACTGCAGGCCGGTGGCAAGCTTCATCAATGTCGACTTGCCGCAACCGGACGGCCCAACAACCGCGGCGAACTCACCGCGGTTGATGTTGATGGTCAGATCTTGAACGGCGAGAATGCCTTCAGGTCCGGCTGCAATCCCGCCATAGCGGTGGCTGACGCCGTCCAGCGATACGAAGCCGGGCTCCATCGATCCCCCTAACCGAACTGCCGGCTCTCAGAGCTTGCGGTCGGCCGCCGCCGGCAGGAACGATGCGTCGAAAATGGCGTCGCCCTTCGGCTTCGGATTCTTGAAGTCATAAGTGATCGCGATCTGATCGATCGACTTGTCGAGCCGATCCATGTCCACCGCGCCAAAGCCGATCGACTTCACTTCCGGCGTAACGATGTTGTCCCGCAGCGCCATCTTGAGACGCTCAAGCTCGACAGCCTTCTTGGCGACGTCATTGCGCTTGATGACGGAATCGACCGCCGTTTCTGGTGACTTCACGGTTTCCTTCAGCCCTTTCAGGAAGGCATTCAGGAACTTCTTGACGACTTCGGGCTTCTCGGCGGCGAACTTCGGGTTCACGATGATCGCGTTGCCGTAGAGATTGACGCCGTGGTCGGCCATCAGCATCACGACGATGTCGTCGGCAGGCACGCCGCGATCCTTCAGGTTGATGTAGGACGAGAACGAGAAACCGGTGATGGCGTCGACCTGTCCGGCAGCCAGCATCGGCTCGCGAACCGGAAAGCCCACATTCTCGATCGTCACCTTGGATGGATCGATGCCGTTGGCCTGGGTGAAGATTTTCCATTGCGCGAAGGCCCCGTCGGGCGCCGGTGCGCCGAGCTTCTTGCCCTCAAGCTCCTTCGGCTTGGTCACGCCGCGGCTCTTGCGCGAGACGATGGAGAAGGCCGGCTTGTTGTAGACCATGAAGATGGCCTTGATCGGCACGTTGGGATTGGCGTCCCTGAACTTGATCAGCGAGTTGATGTCGCCAAAGCCGATATCGTAGGTGCCGGAGGCGATCCGGTTGAGCGGCTCAAGCGAGCCTCCCGCAGTGTCGATCGTCACATCGAGGCCTTCGGCCTTGTAGTAACCCTTGTCGGCAGCAACCAGAAACGGAGCCGCAGGGCCCTCGAATTTCCAGTCGAGCGTGAATTTCACTGGTGTTTGCGCCACCGCACTACCGCAGCCGATTGCCATTGCCACGGCGAGAGTGAGACCCGATCTCCGGAACGCTTCCGCAACGATAGACATCACCTTATCCTTTCCCGTCTTCGTCCGGCCGAGCTCTTATGGCCGACCTTGGGACGTCACATGCACGACTGTCGACTGACAGCAAAGAACATGCCGCCTTAAAGAGCAAGGTAGAACGATGCCGCGGCATTCTTCTGCACAATGCAGATGCATATCGTGCCGAATTGACGGGCATGGAGCAAATGCACAATTGGTGCCTATGGGGCGGCTGCCGTTGGCATGTTGAACGGCGAAACCGGAGGCGGGAAGTCATGGCGCAATTGCAGGCCCTTGGAGAGAAAGACCGCCCGCAGCCGCCGGGCGTCTTGCCGGTCTTTGCCGCGCCCTACATGCCTCCGGATGAAGACTTCGCGCGGCGATGGCTGTCCCAGCCGCATGACCCGGCGGCCGAGAGCCGGATCGATGCGCTGGCGCGTCGGCTGATCGAGGCGATCCGTTCCCATGCCGGCGGGCTGGGCGGGATCGACGACTTCCTGCACGCCTATTCATTATCGACACGGGAGGGGTTGGCGCTGATGGTGCTGGCGGAAGCGCTGCTGCGCGTGCCCGATGCGGCAACCGCCGACCGTCTCATCGAAGACAAACTGGCCGGGCGCGACTGGTCGCAACCCGACCACAAGGGTGACTCTCTCCTTGTCAGCGCGTCGGCCTGGACGCTGGGCGTCACGGCGCGTCTCATCCACCCCGGCGAGACCCCTGAAACCATCATCGATAGCCTCACCAAGCGCATCGGCCTGCCGGCGGTGCGGCTGGCGACGCGACAGGCGATGCGGCTCTTGGGCTCGCATTTCGTGCACGGGCAAACGATTGGCGAGGCGCTGGAGCGTGCGAAATCGGATAAGGAATCCCGCTTTTCATTCGACATGCTGGGCGAGGGGGCGCGAACCGCGGAGGACGCTGCTCACCACTTCGAATCCTACGCGCTTGCGATCGACGCGATCGGCAAAACCTCAAGCGCCACGAGCCTACTGGACCGCTCCGGCATCTCGGTGAAGTTGTCGGCGCTGCATCCGCGCTACGAGGCAGTATCGCGGGACCGGGTGATGGCGGAACTGAAACCGCGCCTCCTGGAGCTGGCCCGCAAGGCGAAGTCCTACGATCTCAATTTCACCGTCGATGCAGAAGAGGCCGATCGTCTGGAATTGTCGCTGCAGATCATCGGCGATGTTCTGCGAGATTCGTCATTGTCCGGCTGGGACGGTTTCGGACTCGCGGTGCAAGCGTATCAGAAGCGGGCCGGGGCGGTGATAACCTGGCTGAACGACACCGCCGAGGCGCTGTCCCGCCGTCTGATGATCCGGCTGGTCAAGGGCGCGTACTGGGACACCGAGGTCAAGCGCGCGCAGGAACGCGGGCTCGCCGACTATCCGGTGTTCACGCGCAAGGCGATGACCGATCTTTGCTACATGGATTGCGTCCGCCAATTGCTGGCGGCGCGGCCGCGCCTCTATCCGCAATTTGCGACCCACAATGCTCTGACGGTCGCAAGCGTGATCGAGGAAGCGGGCGGGATCGACGGTTACGAATTCCAGCGGCTGCACGGCATGGGCGTCGAGCTCTACGACGCGCTGCGTAGTGAATATCCCGATGTCGAATGCCGGGTCTATGCGCCGGTCGGCGGCCATCGCGATCTGCTGGCGTATCTCGTGCGACGGCTGCTCGAGAACGGCGCCAACACCTCCTTCGTGTCCGTCTCTGCCGATCCGAATGTGCCGATCGAGAGCATTCTGCGCCGGCCGCGCGAGTGGATCGCCTCGGTCGCCCACGCGCGTCATTCGAAGATTCCGTTGCCGCGCGATCTTTACGCGCCAGAGCGGCGCAACTCGCCGGGCGTCGAATTTGGCGACGCGGCGAGCCTGCGACAGTTACTCGCTGATATCGCGGACGCGAAGCCGATCTATTCCGCCCATCCAATCATCGATGGCAAGGAACGCCCTGCGCAAAGACGCTCCGTTCTGTCGCCGGCGAGTGGCGAGACGATTGGCGAAGTTTCGGATGCCGACGAGACTGTTGCGCGCGAGGCAATGACGGCGGCGCAACGCGGCTTTGCGCGCTGGTCTGCCACCTCTGTCGAAAAGCGCGCGAAGGCACTGGATCATGCAGGCGATCTGCTGGAGCAGCGCCGAGGCGCCTTCATTGCGTTGCTGCAAAGTGAAGGCGGCAAGACACTCGACGACTGTGTCGCTGAATGGCGCGAAGCGATCGATTATTGCCGTTACTATGCGGCGCAGGCGCGGCTGTCGCTCGCGCCGCAGGCGATGCCGGGACCGACCGGCGAAACCAACGAGCTTCGCTATCGCGGCCGTGGTGTGTTTGTCTGCATCTCCCCATGGAATTTTCCGCTGGCGATCTTCCTCGGCCAAGTCACCGCAGCGCTCGCGGCCGGCAACAGCGTCGTTGCCAAGCCGGCCGAGCAGACCCCGCTGATTGCCTATGCCGCCGTGCGGCTGTTGCATGAAGCCGGCATTCCCGAACACGCCCTGCAACTCGTGACCGGTGACGGCGCGATTGGCTCCGCTCTAGTCAGCGACCCGCGCGTGGCCGGTGTCGCCTTCACCGGCTCGACCGAGGTGGCGCGTATCATCAATCGGACGCTGGCTAAAAAGGACGGGCCGATCGTTCCATTCATCGCCGAGACCGGCGGCGTGAATGCGATGATCGTCGACGCGACGGCCTTGCCCGAACAGGTGACGGATGATGTGATCAGCTCCGTCTTCCGCTCCGCCGGTCAGCGTTGTTCGGCGCTCCGGCTTCTCTGCGTGCAGGAGCATGTGGCCGATCACGTTTTCAAGATGATCGAGGGGGCTGCGCGGGTGTTGGCTCTTGGCGATCCTACGAAGCCATCCACCCATGTCGGTCCCGTCATCGACGCGGAATCGAAAGAGCGTCTTGATCGCTGGATCGATGGTCATGCCAGCCGGATCGTCTATCGCTGGGACAGCGATCACATGCTTCCGGCGCGCGGATTGTTTGTGCCGCCAACGATCATTGAACTGTCGCGCGCATCCGATCTGAAGGAAGAGGTGTTTGGTCCGATCCTGCATGTCGTGCGTTGGCGCACGGATGAATTGCCGCAGCTTCTCGACGACATCGACAGCAATGGCACCGGTCTGACGCTCGGCATTCATTCGCGGATCGATGCACGCGTGACACAGATCGCCGACCGTCTTGCCAACGGAAACGTCTACGTGAACCGCAACATAATCGGCGCGGTGGTGGGGACGCAGCCATTCGGCGGCACGCGGGTTTAGGGCCCCGGCCCGCAAGCCGGGGGGCCG
>JAFAFP010000106.1 GCA_023423415.1 Pseudomonadota bacterium
CGTCCGCTCCGGTTTCCGCCTCGTTCGAGGCGGTTTCCCGAACGGATGGAGGCCAACGTGACCCAGATATCCCCCGCATATCCCCTAGCCTGCAAGAACCTCGGCACTTTTCACAAGGTCGAGCCAACACCCTTTTGCCGCATCACTGTCGTGAGCATGACGAGCGCTGCCTTTCTGGCCCTGCTCATGGCCGCCTCTCTCTGTGGCGTCCGCGTGGTCGAGGTTGAGCGTCAGCTTGAACAGGCGGCGCGCATATGATCCGCCTCGTTCTTCTCAGAATCCGACTGGACGAAGCTGCCGATGCCATGCGCGCCGACATGGTCGAGCTTTGCAAGATCGATGTGATCGTCATTACGCTCGGCGCATTCCGTGCGCAGCAGATCGACCTGCGCAAACAGGAGGGCGTTTGGCAATGAGCGCCGAGATCTTCACCCTGCCCGTTCGCAAGCCGCCTGTGCGTCTCGTCTTTTCATCCGGTGGTCCGCGCAAGACGGAAAGCGACGTGTTCGTCGAGCGCCAGCTTGCGGAAGCAAACTCGCACTTGATCGGCGCGCAATCCGACATCGCGCACGCCTTCAAGGTCGTGACCAATGGCAGAACGCTGCCAGAGCATGACGCAACAATGACTGGCGACGCGCTGGAATCGGTCCTGCGCGCCGTCCTTCCCCTTCTCAATCTTTCCGGAGCCAGCAACCGCGATCGCGGTCTTTCGCGCGAGGTTCGCCAATGGCTCCAGGTCAACGGGAGCCTAGACCATGACTAAATCCGCTATCGAGCGCGAAGCGCGCATCCTTCAAACCCTCGTCGGCTTCGCCTTCGCCGTCGCGATGGCGATTGGCCTCGCAGTCGGAGGCTTTTGACATGCGGCACACCGACAAGCGCGGACCCAGCAAGTTGCCATCGCCCATCATGCTTGCGCGCTGTGCCCAGCGCGGTATGGGGCGCACCCAGATTGCCGACCATTACGGCGCTAGCGTTGGCCGCGTCACGACGCGATGCAGGGAGCTTGGCATCACAGCGCCGCTCTACGGCAAGACTTGGAATGAAGCCAGGTTCGATTTCAAGACAGTCGTCGTCCGCCGCTTCGGCAGCAGCATCACACTGCCCTGCCCCAGCATCTACGCGAGAATAGTGGAGAGCCGCCAATGCAGGTAAATCAGGAAGTCACGCTCGATTTCGCCAACGACAACAACGATGATCGCGTGCTCGCGTGGTTGAAAGAGCATCGTCTGGACGCCAACAGCCTGTCGGATCTGACTTTCAATACAAAAGTCCAGGTCGAAATCGGCGATCTC
Organism: Pseudomonadota bacterium; assembly: GCA_023423415.1. Lineage (GTDB taxonomy): Bacteria > Pseudomonadota > Alphaproteobacteria > Rhizobiales > Xanthobacteraceae > Pseudorhodoplanes. Next base: position 1,296 of record JAFAFP010000106.1, read on the forward strand.
GACGAAGACGATATCATTGACGCCTACGACAAGCTGAACAAACTCGACAACAGCGATCTGTATCACGTCGGGCAGGCCTATCGGCGCATGGCAGAAGGCAATGTTGATGAGGCGATGGAGATCCTGTCGCGTCACTTTGATCTTGCCCCCCCCTCCCACGAGCGCGCAATTGCCGACCTCCTCTCCGGAAAACGGAACTGAGGGCGACATGAGCAAAGATCCTATCCATTTCCGTGCTCATCGGTCCGAGCTTCTGGCGGCCTTGTCGGCAGTCACCGAAGCCGTTCCAGCCAAGGATAACATTCCGATCCTCGAAAACGTTCTGCTGCAGCCAGATGGCGAACGTCTCCTGTTGCGCGGCACCAACCTTGATCTTGAAATCGAGACACGTTGCGAGCTGCTGGAAGCATCCGCCGGCGAAGGCCTGACCATCGCAGCGGATGAGTTCTACCGGATCGTGAAGAACATGCCGGAGTCGGCAGAGATCACGGTCAAGCCAGGTCAGTTTCCCGGCCAAGTCACGGTGAGCGGCGGCCGGTCGCGTTTCAACATGCATACCCTGCCCGCTTCCGATTTTCCGTCCATCGGCTCGGATAGGCCGCCATTGGCATTTGCGGTGCAGGCCAGCGTTCTGACAGATGCGTTCGGTCGCGTTGCTTACGCGATGAACACGACGATGAAGGACAGGCCGTATCTGTCCGGAACCTTCGTCGAGGGTCTGGAAAGCGGCAAGCTTGCGATCTGCGCCACGGATGGGTTGAAGATGGCGGTGTCGCGGATCTCGCCCAGCGAGCTGAACGCCTTTGAGCCGCCTATTATCCCGATCAAGACGGTTCAGGCAATCCGCAAGCTATTCGGCCACAGCAAGGCCGCTTGCTCGTTCTTTATCAACGACCGCAAGATTGTCGTCGAGTGCGAGGACATCACTCTCGTTTCAAAACTCGTCGACGGCCAGTTTCCTGATTATCGCCGCATCATCCCCGAGCGCAGCGACGTCTTTTTGCGCGCCGACCGCGCAGCCGTCAGCAAGGCAATCACTCGCGTGAGCGTCATTGCCGGCGATATCAGCAAGTCTTCCGTCCGCCTCGATATCCAGAACGGCGTCATGCAGATCGAGCTGGTGGCGCGTGACGGGCAGAACGCGTCAGAACCGGTCGACATCGAATACGACGGCGACAGCCATCTCCGGGGTTTCAACCCGACGTTTGTCAACGAAACCCTGTCCAGCATCTCCACCACATCCTTTTGTCTCCACGGCACGGACCCCGCCGCGCCGGGACATTTCACGCCGGATGGCGACGCCGACGAAGATTACATCGTCATGCCTATGAGGGTTTCCTGATGACTGAGCTAGCAGCACCTGTCCACCGCATCACCGGTCCGACCATCCTGCTCGGGTCTGGCACGTATTTTGACTTCGACAATCCGGAAGCCGCAGAACTGACGATTGAGGATGTGGCTTACAGCCTATCCTTCCAGTCGCGCTTCACCGGTCATTGCGTTAGCCGTCGCACCGGCAAGCGCGTCTATTATCCAACGTCCCAGCACTGTGTTGTGATGGCTGGCCACGCCAAGCCAGGGCACAAAATGGCGGCTCTTATGCACGAGGTCGGGGAAGTAACTTGCGGTGACATGAACGCGCCACTGAAATCACAATGCCCGGACTACAAGCGGATCGAGAAGCGTTGTGAGCGCGCCGGTCTCTCGGCATTCGGCATTGTCGTTCGGGACCCGGCCTATATCAAGCATCTCGACCTGCAGATGCTGGCGACGGAGCAGCGGGACCTGATGCCCACCCGTGGCGAGAAGTGGGGAATGATCGACGGCATTCAGCCGTTCGAACCGGAAATCTTTCCGTGGCAAGATCCGCACGGCGCGGCTGAAGCCTTCCTTGAGACGTACTATGCGCTACGGAGGGCGGGCGAATGACTAAGTCACACCTGCATCGCCGGAGAGCTGCGCGTCAAACAGGTTACGATGAAGGGCTGGCCGCAGGAGAGGCCGAACGGAATAATCTGAAAGGCAAAAACCAGTCAATTGTCGTGCTTCTCAACGCTGCACGCCGACGGATTCAAGAGATCTTCGACCACCTCGATGACGAGGGCGATCGCGTTTACCTCGGCAGCACGAACCATCGTGACTGGCTGCGCGACATGCTCGATCACATGGATCGCTGGTCTTTCGACGCGATCCTGCCGAAGGGCGACATCAATAAGATGGAAGCCGATCCTTACGCAGAAATTCGCACGCAGCGGGCTCGCGCCGAGGCGGCAGAGGCCGAGGTAAAGCAACTCATCTCCAAGCGAGAGAGCCTAAACGTTGATCACCTGGCTGCGCGGATTGTGACCGCCGCCTGCGAGATCGACGGTCCAGCCGATCCAGGCGCCGAAGATACGATCTCAATCACCATGAAAGATTTGGAAGCCGTCGTGCATCGCCACGTCACCACGGCGTTGGAGTAAGAAATGAGAAAGCCGCTCAGCGTCAACATTCACGATTCCCATCTCGGCATTTGGCAGGATGACGCACGTGATGAAAGTCTGCGCTCTGAAGTCTATGGGGAGTTGATCCGCCGCATGCGCACCCGTGGGTGGTCCATACGACGCGACCCTCGCATCCACCAGAATTTTCGGTGCTTGAGTTCAGGTCGCCGCCTTGGTGCGCGGGGAACGCTACGTTGCGAGATCGAGATAGCTGGCAGGACCGTGAAGGTGGAGTTCTGGTCGACCACTGCTGAACCGAAAAACCCTAACGGTCGCCGATACGATTTCAACAAATTGCAGCGTATGAAAAAGCTTGATCGCTTGCGCGTCGAACTTGAGTTTCGACGTATTATCGCATGGCTCGAAACAATCGCGCCCGTGAAGATCGAGCGCCGCGACGAGCAGGATCTGACGCCGTCACAACGCATCGCGAAGAGCTACGCTTCATCCTGGCACAAAAACAAAGATCTCGGGCGACCAGTTTGCGACAGTGACTATAACCGCAAATCTAAAGATGGCGCACTGCTTGAGCACGGGCAGACGGTGTGGCTGCCGGACCGCAAGGGCCGACTGATACGGGGTGTGGCGTACTACAACATCAACAACATGTGGTGGGTGATAGCAGGCGGCCAGCTGCATAACGAAGGCTCACACTCCCTTTTCGCTATGAGACCGATGAACATCCGCACCAAGCTAAATGACCGTGCGCGCCGCAGTCGCCTTGAGGAAGAGCTGCGGCTCGCTGTCCAGCGAATGGACTTCCAAAGAGCGCATGTTCTTAAAACTATTATCTTTGGCACCGAGCAAACGTACATGATCTGGGCCAGGGATCATCAAGCCTACTATCGCTCCCAATACGCTGGCTATTCCTCAGACACGGCCGGCGCCGGACGATACACCCGCGCCGAGGCCGAGGCGGAGTGTCGACGTGCGCCAGATCAGCTTGAAATGATTTGCCCAGATGGGACGCGCATTGCCTTCGACAGGAGTGCAGCATGACTGACACTAAAAACCTGATGCAATCTATGGCGTATGCGCTTGATGAGGTACTGAACGAAAACGGCAAGCCAAAGGAGAACGGATTTGTTCTTCTCGTTTTCCCGTTTGACGGCCCCGAAGGTCAGCGCACCAACTACGTTTCGAACGGCCAGCGCCAGGACATCGTCGTTGCACTGAAGGAGATCGTCTCCCGGTTCGAGGGCCAGCCGCATCAAAGCGGGAGGGCTTGATGACCGTCATTGGCAAAGATCGCTACAGCGGAAACATGTTGCAGAACCGCAGATACAAGGCTTCGAAATGCCCTCAATGCAAAGCTAAAACGCATGAGGAAGCGGAAAAACTCTGCAGCGCAACGCAGGACATTACCGGCGAATACTCGTGCGCAGGCGACGAAAGCAGCCTCAATCCGTTCGGAGTTCATTGGGATACGACGGGACAGGCCTGCGAACTCGTGGCCGCCGACGCTCGCGCGGAAGCCAAAGCACTGGATGATTGGTGCACGGCAGAGATGAAAAAGATGAACGCAGAGCAAGCCACTGCTGAGGCAAAGGAGGAGGATAATGGTTAAACTCGCCCTATTGTTAACCCGCCCTTTCCTTAGTCCGCTCGATTTCGTCGCAACCATCATCCTCGTCTCACTTATCTTTACCATGCGTTGGCACGACGCAGTTTGGTGGCTGGTTGGTAGCGCTATCATCAATGTCGTACTGAAACGCGTCGCCGCCTGGAAAGGCGGTGACCAGTGACCTTCTACGAAGCAATGCGCACATATCGAGAAGCGAGAGAGTTTCTGCCTTCGCCCTGTGGAAACAATGTGGACAACACTCCATGAGCAGAGCCCGCACTTACACAAAATCCGAAATTGCGGATGCTGCATCAGCCGCAGCAGCGCACAACGTCCGGGTCATCATGCACCCGTCAGGCGAGATTGAGTTCGCCCCGAAAGGCTTTGCGGCAAAAAAACGTGAAGAAGACACCGCAGAAAAGGCTTTGAGGGATTGGCAGAATGAAAGGGAAGCTAGTGGGTGTGCATGAGGTCAAGGCAAAACTGGCCGATGGCAGCACCGTAACGTACTACTACGCGTGGCGCGGCAAAGGTGCACCGCGAATGACGTCAAAGCCCGGAACAAAGGCTTTCACGCACGAGTTCATCCGCCTCACGAAAGACAGGCCAGTTTTCGCTGTGCAGGGAACTATAAGCTCCTTGATCGAGGAGTTCCGCGGAACCGCAAAATACAAGGCACTCGCGCCGACTACCCGCAAGGACTACGAACGAATGTTCGGCGTCATCAGGGCCAAGTTTGAGACATTCCCAATTTCGGCCATAGAGGCCCGTGGAAGCCGAAAGGTATTTTTGGAGTGGAGAGACACCATGAAAGACACTCCGCGCTCCGCTGACATGCATCTGGGTCTGCTGGCGCGCGTGTTCGCATGGGCCAAGGATAATGAAACGATCTTGCGCAATCCGCTTGAGCGCGTGGAGCACCTCCACGAAGGCACCAGGCGCGACTCCGTGTGGTCGATGGAGCAAATCAACACCGTCCTCACCAAAGCGTCACCCCACATTCGAAATGTAGCCTGCATGGCATTGTGGACGATGCAGCGGCAGTCAGATCTTCTCACTATGCCTATGATTGCCTTCGACGGCGAGCGAGTTGCTATTAAGCAGGGAAAGACAGGTGCGCGGGTCCGCATCACAGCAGCGCCGGCGATATTGCCGATCCTCGAAGAGGCAAAACAGGCGAGCCGCCAACGCGTCCTGGTCAATTCTTTCGGCCAGAACTGGACTGCCAGCGGCTTCAAATCATCGTGGCGCAAGGAGATGATACGGCTGAAAATCAAAGGCGTGACTTTCCACGACTTGCGCGGCACAGCCATTACATATGCCTATGCTCACCTTGACCGATCACACGAGGAGAAAATTCAGCTGATCGCGGAGATTTCCGGGCATTCCAGAGAGGATGCAGAGGGGATTATTCGGCGTCATTATCTGGCAGGCCAAGAGGTCATTGACGCCATCAAGAAGGGAACGCGCTAGCAACAAAATGTAAAACGCGCGGTATGCTGTAAAATGGATGTTTTTGAAATTTCGCGTAAATAATTGTTTTTAAAGCGAAAAACTGGTGCCCCCGGCAGGGTTCGAACCCGCGACCCCCTGATTACAAATCCAATCGCTTTCTCAACGATTTCAGGTTTGTGCGTAGGCGTAAAATCTAAAATGAGCCCCGAAAAAACCAGATACTTCCAGTTACCTGAAAATCTGATTGTAAAATGAATTCCACACAAAACGACGCCTGTGGAAAACCGCTCGCCGCAACGCGTGAA
>JAFAFP010000168.1 GCA_023423415.1 Pseudomonadota bacterium
TCTGATCCGCGATCTGGGCGAACACAACGAAACCGTGTTCTCAGCCGGGGGACCCGACGGCACTCTTCCCTGGATCGGCGACGATCATCCGATCTGCGATCCGATCGCCATGCTGCTGCCGGCTTACCTTGCAATCGAGCGTGCGACGCGCCAACGTGGCCTCGATCCGGACAAGCCGCGATACCTGAGCAAAGTCACCCACACCTTATGACTTCCGAACAACGACCTCTTCTTGCGCTCGGTGTGATCAGCGGCACATCGATGGACGGCATCGACGTCGCGTTTGTTGAAACCGACGGCGAAAGCCGCGTCGTGCCGGGCCCGGGCGCGACCTATCCCTATCCTTCGGAGTTGCGGCAGCAACTGCTGGCGCTGATCGCCGATCCGGCGGTGGCGGAGACATCGCCGCTGAGCGACATCGAAGACGCGGTGACATCCGCGCATGGCGACGCGATCGCGCAATTTCTCGACGACAACCGCATCGATGCAAAGACACTCGATGTCATAGGCCTGCACGGCCAGACCGTCTATCATCGTCCCGAGCGGCGTTTCACGCGCCAGCTTGGCCATGGCAAAGACATTGCCAAACGGTTTGGCGTGACGACGGTCAATCGCTTCCGCCATGCCGATGTTGCAGCGGGCGGCCAGGGCGCGCCACTGGTGCCGGTCTATCATCGCGCGCTGGCGGCCAAGCTGCCGCAGCCCGTTGCGGTGCTGAATCTCGGCGGCGTCGGCAACGTCACCTATATCGACGACGACACCATGATCGCCTTCGACACCGGGCCGGCCAGCGCGATGATCGACGATTTCGTGCGCCGGCGTCGTAATCTGCCGTTCGACGCGGAAGGCAAGATCGCAGCCGCCGGCACGGCCGCGAAGCGTCTCGTCGATGACTTCATCCGCCATCCGTATTTTGAACGGCCGGCTCCAAAGTCGCTCGACCGCAACGACTTCCACGCCACCGCATCCGCAGTCGAGCAATTGTCCGATGAAGACGGCGCGGCGACGCTGACCGAGTTCACCGTGTCGGCGACCGCTGCTGCCTTGCGTCATCTGCCGCGCAAGCCGCTGCAATGGCTGGTCGCGGGCGGCGGCCGGCACAACACGTTCCTGATGCGCCGGCTCGGCGAAGCGCTGCAATGCCCGGTGCAACCGGTCGAAGCTCAAGGCTGGAACGGCGATTTCCTGGAAGCGCAGTGCTTTGGCTATCTCGCAGTCCGGCGTTTGCGCAATCTGCCGATCAGCTTTCCCGACACGACAGGCGTTCCCTGCCCGCTCACGGGCGGCGAAATCACAGGCGCATCATAGGAATTATGCCGCATCGAACGGGCATGATGCGGTAATCCTTTATAGGGAATTTGGCTCGTATAACTCGCTCCGAGTGCGGTCAAACGCAGACTCATTTTTGTTTGCGTTTTTTTTGAAGTGCATTGGAGCTCTCGGTGCGGTTTGATTCAATTGCGAACGATCGCGACGTCAAACCGTCGCGTCGCGACTTTCTCAAATGGACGACCGCGAGCGGAATCGCGCTGAGCCTGTCGCAACTGGCGTCGGCTCAACCGATCGATTTCACCACGCGGGAAACGCTGCCCGGCCTTCAGGGCTGGAATCCGGCGGCGCATGGTGCGGGCCGTATCGACGGCATGGCGAAGGTCACCGGCACCAAGATCTATGCGTCGGATTTTCGCGCCGCCGATCTGCCCGGCTGGCCGTCGAACACATCGCATGCCCTGCTCATTCGCGCCGCCGATGCGCAACACGTGTTCACCGGGATCGATCTGTCGAGCTTGAGCGCCGCGCTCAAACCGTCCGTCGTCATCACGCAAGCTGAGATCGAAGCGGCCGGCACGCGCGTCCCCGAATTCTATGCCGGCGATCTGTTCTGCCCGGTCGGCAAGACTCCACTGTATCTCGGTCAACCGGTCGCGCTTCTGGTGTTCGAGCGGTTCGATGTTTTCGACCAGGCGCGGATGATCCTGCGCGATGCGAAGGTGGTCACGTTCGGCGACAAGACCGGCCCGATCGAGATGCCGAATTACGGCGCCTATCGTTTCACGCGCATCGCCGGACCGACGCCGAATTCTCCGGATGTCTATTCGCCGATCCAGGAAGGCTGGGTTAGCCCGAGCTATTTCCACGCCAGCGGACGCCCGATCTGGCAGGTGCTGCCGACGCCGGACGGCGCGCCTTATGTCAAGGCGGCAGACTATGGCGAAAAGGTTCGCGCAGAGCTGACGGCGGCGAATCCCAACCTTCTTGTTCTGGATCGCGCGTTCGAGACTCAGTCGGTCGATCCGCTTTTCCTTGAGCCGGAATGCGGACTCGCCTGGTATGACGACAAGCGCAAGAGCCTCGAACTGGTGCTCGGAGTACAATCGCCATACGAAGCGGCGGAATCGGTCGGCTTCCTGCTGGACAAAGCCAAGCCGCCGTTCAAGCCGTCACACATCAATGCGCAATTCGCTTATGTCGGCGGCGGCTTTGGCGGCCGCGACCACACACCGTTCCCGCTTTATGTCGCGCTGGCGGCGATGTTCCTTCCCGGACGCCCGGTGCGCCTCGCGCATGACCGCTTCCAGCAATTCCAGGCCGGCATCAAGCGCCATGCGTTCAAGATGCAGACCCGCATCGGCGTCGACAAGACGAACGGCATGATCCGCGCATTCGCCGCCGATCATGTGCTGGATGGTGGCGGTCTCGCCAATTACTCGGGGAGTGTCGCTGTCGTCGGCGCCACCGGCGCGCTCGGCATCTACGATGTGCCGAAAGTGGACGTCACCACCGTGGCGCTGCATTCGCGCGGCGTGACCGCGGGCTCGATGCGCGGCTACGGCACGCTGCAGACCATGACGGCGCTTGAGGTGCTGATCGACGAAGCGGCCGAGACCTTGAAGCTCGACCCGATCGAATTTCGTCGGCGCAATGCCTTGAAGACCGGTGGCCACACGATGACCGGCAACCCGTACGCCGTCTCGATCCGGACGCCAGAAATTCTCGACAAGCTCGCGCAGCATCCGATCTGGACGCAACGTGAATCCGAAAAGACAAAGGCCAAAGCCGGCACGATCGTCGGCACCGGCGTTGCCTGCGTGACGAAGGATTACGGCAGCGGCGCCGATTGCTCGCTCGGCACCGTGGAGATCGACCCGCAAGGGCGCATCGCCATTCATTCCGATGTTGTCGAAATGGGCAACGGCATCGGCACCGCGCTGGCCAATCGTGTTGCGCTGCATCTCGGCGCGGTTGCCGATGAAGTGACGATCGCGCAGGTGGACGCATTCGATCCGCTTGAGCTGGTGACGACCGGCGATGCCTACACCATCAAGCAGCAGAGTCAGGATAAAGCACAGCGTAATCCCCGCTGGGTTCCGGAGATCAGTTCGCCGAGCAGCGCCTCGGTCGGCGCGCATGTTGGCACGCACGCCGCGACAGAGGCAGCGCGCGTGATCTTCCGCTTCGGGCTGTGGCCGGCAGCGCTCGATCTCTGGCGCGTGTCCGCGAGCGATCCGCGCGTGAAGGATTGGCGCAAGGCAAGCTGGAAAGACGGCAAACTCACTGTGCATGGCTTGCCGCCGCTCGACCTGCCGGCGTTGGCCAAGCGGGCGCACGAGCGCAAGGGCGTAACCGGCGCGATGGCGCACGGCTTCTCACGCTGGGCCTGGTCACGAGCCACGTTCACCATTTCGCGCCGGCGATGGACCGCCGATATCGACGCGCTCGCTATCCGTCGCGGCTCGGGCAAGTACGACCGGCTCGACCGAACCAACGTCAAGTTTCCGCCGGCTGACTACAACCGCATCGGCACGGCCTTCACGTCGCTGTGCGGCACATTGGTCCGCATCGAGATCGATCGCGCGACCGGCGCGCTGAAGATCGCGAAAGCCTACAGCGTACTGGAATGCGGCCGCGCGCTGGTGCCTGAAGTCGTGCTCGGACAGTCACAGGGCGGCTTTGCAATGGGCGTCGGTTACACGCTGCTCGAATCCCTGCCTCCTTTCGAAGACGGCCCGGGCAACGGCCAGTGGAATCTCGGTCAGTACGTCATTGCGCGCGGTTCGGATCTGCCGCTGCGCGATCTCGACATCGAGGTACTGCCGCCGCTGACGCCGGATGAAGCACCCAAGGGCATGGCCGAAGTGGTGATGATTCCGATCGTGCCGGCGCTGCTGAACGCCATTTACGACGCCACGGGCAAGCGCTTCGAGCAGATTCCGGTGACACAAGCCATGCTCAAGGGAGCACTCTCGTGACAACGCTCAATCTCACCATCAATGGTCGCGCCGTTGGACCGATGGACGTGCGTGACGACCTGTCGCTGAACGACCTCCTGCGCGAGATGCTGGGCATGACCGGCACCAAGTTCGGGTGCGGAGCCGCGCAATGCCTGAGCTGCGCGGTGATCGTCGACAATCCCGACGGCACCAGCAGCACCATGCCGACCTGCGTCACCCCGGCGGTCAGCGTCAACGGGCAGTCGATTCGCACCGTCGAGGGGCACGCGAAGAACGGTCAACTCACGGCGCTGCAAAAGGCATTCATCGAACATTTCTCGTTTCAGTGCGGCTATTGCACGCCAGGCTTCCTGAACGAAGGTCAAGTGCTGCTCGAGCGGCTGGAAAAAGCGCCGATCGCCCGCGCCGATCTCGAAACGACGATTGCCGAAGCCCTCGACGGACACCTGTGCCGCTGCACCGGCTACATCAAATATCATGAAGCGGTGCGCGACGTCGTTCTCGCCGATGCGAAGCGGTATCTCGCATGATCTCCGAAAAGCGCTTTCACGCGACGGCCATCGCTGCCGTGATAACGATGAGCATGCTGACAGGCTATGCGATCTCGCAGACGGCATCGAACACACTCGCATCCGTTGAGAGCTTCGACAGCATCGACAATGTCGAGCAGCGTTCCGCGGCCTATTTCACCGAACTCGGAAAGGTGCTGACGCACGCGCGCTGCATCAATTGCCATCCGGCCGGCGACCGGCCACGTCAGGGCGACATGGCGCGCCTGCATCAGCCACCCGTGAATCGCGGCGCCGATGGCCATGGTCACGCGGCGATGCGCTGCTCGAACTGCCATCAGAAGGCGAACTTCGAGCCCGCTCGCGTGCCAGGCCATCCGGAATGGCATCTTGCGCCGCGCGAGATGGGCTGGGAAGGAAAGACGCTTCGCGAGATCTGCATGCAGGTCAAGGATCGTGAGCGGAATGGCAACCGCTCGCTGGACGAGATCGTCCACCACATCGGCACCGACACGCTTGTGGGTTGGGCCTGGACGCCCGGTTCAGGCCGGCAATCGGCGCCCGGTACACAGCAGCAGGCCGGTGCGCTGGTGGCTGCATGGGCAAAGACCGGCGCGGCGTGTCCAAATCAATGAAAACTCAGACAAGTCATCTTGCAGCTACCATTCCGGTTTTCTAGACGCCGATCATTCAGCAGCAATCAGAAGCGCGGCTATCTCTGCTGTGAGGTAAAGGCCAAGTCCAAACACCAGATGGGTGATCGCACTCTTTAATCGCGCGATGTTGGGATTTGGCGTCCGCGCTGCGGCAATACCCGCGCCGAGCGCCGGCTGCAAGATGAAGAACGGTGCAATGATCGTCGCGAGCCCGATCACAAGCGCCGGCACAAGAGATGGATCTTGCGCCCAGCCTAGTCCGCAGATGGCCAGCAATACACCGGCGAACAAAACGCCAATGGCGTAATGCGCCGCCCATCCGATCAGCGCTTCGTTCGGAACCGGCTGCGCGGTCGAAATGGGTGCGTGGGCAAAACGGCCGCACGGAATATGTCCGAGCCAACGACCGACCATCGCGTAGTCGAGCGACGGCACGCCAAAAAGCCGCTTCTGAAGTATGGCCCAAATATCCATGAAGGCTGTCGCACCAAACCCGATGAACGCCGCATAGATGACGAAGATGACTGCTTCGGACATGCCTTGATCCTCCTTTCGGCTGCTGTTTGCTGATCTTGCCGGGGTGGCGATTTGCTGAGATGCTACAAGTTCAAGTGAACTTGAGGTCAAGCATGGATTTGCTCGATATCGCCGAGGTTGCGCGACGAACCGGCCTTCAGGCCTCAACGCTTCGCTTTTACGAGGAAAAAGGGCTCATCGAATCTGTGGGGCGACGTGGACTACGCCGGCTTTTCGAGCCTGGCGTGCTCGACCGTATTTCTCTGATTACGCTCGGGAGCAATGCCGGCTTCTCATTGGAAGAGATCGGCGCGATGTTCACTCCCGATGGCCGTCCGCGGATTAATCGCGCGCAGCTCAGGGCGAAGGCCGATGAACTCGACCGATCGGTGCGTCAGCTTATCGCCATGCGCGACGGCCTACGCCATGCTGCCGCTTGTCCGGCTCGAAACCACATGGAATGTCCGACGTTCCGGCGTCTGCTTCGGGTCGCAGCGGCAGATCGCTCGCGACAACGAGCCAAATCCGTGACACGGCGCCGACCGCGCACCGAGCGCTGATTGGGATCGGTTCAGTGTCAGGCAATGCCGCCTGTGTTGGACGGCTCTCCACTCGCAGTACAGCGATAGTCTTTTCACGCTCCGGTCAAATTAGACCTCTACTCAATATAGCTGTCCGTCCCGGTCCAGCCATGCTTGGAAATATCGAACACCACGCCGTCGCGATCCTTGAACTTGCGCTCGAAATTGCCGTGCTTGGCGTCGCCGAAGTCGAAGAGGAACTTTCCGCCGGCTGTTTCGATCTTTCCTTCCGTAGCTTTGAGATCAGTCACCTGAAAACCGCAATGGTTGGGGCCTGAGACGATCTCGCTCTCGGGCTTGTTCGGATGGATCAGCGCGAGATTGGTGACGCCGTCGCTGAGATAGATCGCCGACCCCATCGGCTGGTGGTCGTAGCCGAGGAACTGCAGACCGAACACCTTCCGATAGAACGCGGATGACTTTTCGAGATCGCGCACGGTCAATGCGAAATGCTTGATCCGACCGGTGAGCGTTTCGCGCTGCACCAGCACTTCGTCAAGGAAGGCGTATTTCGGATCGGACCTGATCTTGCGGCCGTCGGTTCCGACCCAGCCGTTCTCCGAAATGTCGAAGATGATTCCCTCGGGATCCTTGAACTTGCGCTCGAAGTTGCCCTTCCGCTCATCACCGAGATCGAAGAAGAACTTGCCGCCGTTCTGTTCGATCAGCGATTGGATTTCCTTCATATTCTCGACCTGGAAACCGAAATGGTTCGGTCCAACCTGGCCCTTGGCGTTGTCGCCGAAATCATGCCCCTCGGTGCCGACGAAATTCAGCAGCGCCAGATTGATGGTGCCGTCACCCATATAAATGGCCGAACCGATCGACAGGTCCTCGCGGCCATGCCGCTTCATGCCGAACACATCGCCATAGAATTTCGCTGACTTGTCGAGATCACGGACACAAACCGCAAAGTGGCGCAGTCGAGGCATGGATGGGTCTCCCTTAGAGAATGCGGTTTTCACGTGCGCTCGAACCCGGCGTGCAATCGGTGCAGGTGCTGAGCGACATAGAGTATTTTACCGAGATCAAACTCAAGATCTCGTTCATTTCTGCGAACTTCAAGATCAAGACCACGATCCTGGGGACGAGTTCGGCGCCAAGGTCGCAGCGGTTCTGCGTCAGTCGGAGGAGACGATAGAGGCGGGAACGACACGGTCAGCAGCGCCCAGTGAAGCAGTTCCCGATCCCATCGGCGCTGGACCGGTTCGCGCTGCTACACCATCTTCAGCGAATGCCCGCGTGACACAGACACGCGTCAGCAATACAGCCAAGCCGGCCAAGAGCAAATGGTGGAGCCGGCTCCTCGGCTCGCCGCGACAAAGCAACGATACGGTGCGCGAATTGCGGCTGCCGACGGACATCTATGTTGAAGTCCACCGTGGCAACGACGTGGTAAAAGTATTGTGGCCCGCGAGTGCACCCGCCGAGGTCGCCGTGTGGCTGAAGGACGTCATGCGCGAAGGCCGCAATTCCTGATCGACGTTGCACACCTTTCACGAATAACCGAGCCAGCGCCAATAGGTGGCGCCGAATATCAACGTCAGCACATAAGCCAGCAGCGTCAGGACGAGACCTGTCCGGACAAAATCACGCACATCGAAAGTGTCGGTGCCATAGGCCACCATGCCTTGCGGGGAGTTTACCGGCAGGATGAAGCCGAAGCTGACCACGAATTGCAGCAGGATGGTCATTCCGACAACGTTGATGCCCGGGGTTTGCACCTGCTGCAGCACGGCGATGATGATTGGGATCATCGCGGAGGCCAGCCCCGGAGCGCGGGGGAAAACCAGGGGGATGAA
>JAFAFP010000170.1 GCA_023423415.1 Pseudomonadota bacterium
GAGGCGCACGGCGAGGCCGTCTTTGAGGTCGATGGCTGGGAAGAGGATCACGGCATACTCGCAAACGCGCCCGTCACGGCGGGCTAAATCACGGCTTCCATTTCAGGAAATTTGCGATCAGCGCAAGTCCGAGTTTTTGGCTCTTTTCGGGGTGAAACTGGGTACCGACCATATTGTCCCGCCCAACGATGGCGGTGACCGGGCCGCCGTACTCGGCTTCCGCGATCAGATCGGCCCGATCGGCGGTTCGGAGCTGGTAGGAGTGCACGAAATAGGCATGCAGGCCGTTGTCGCCGACGGCGATGCCATCGAGCAATGGATGCGGCTTCAGCGACCGCAGGGTGTTCCAGCCCATATGCGGGATTTTCAAGCTCGGATCGGAGGGATGGAGGCGGTCGACCTCACCCGGAATCCAGCCGAGGCCCTCGGTCACTTCATATTCGCGACCGCGCTCGGCCATGAGCTGCATGCCGACACAGATGCCGAAAAACGGCTTGCCGCCTTTGCGGACCGCATCGTCCAGCGCATCGACCATCCCCGACACCGCATCGAGACCGCGCCGGCAGTCGGCGAAGGCGCCGACGCCCGGCAACACGATCCGATTCGCGCGCGCGATCTCCGCCGGATCGCTGGTGACCAAGATCGTTTCGTTAAGCGCGTGCTCGCGCGCGGCGCGTTCGAACGCTTTCGCAGCCGAGTGCAGATTGCCCGAGCCGTAATCGACGATCGCCGTCGTCATCGCCGCGGCTCCGGCTGCGGAAAGGAACCGATGACATCCGACGAGGAATTCCGAGCCATGCGAACGACAGCCTCGGAATTTGCAGGCGGAGGCGCCGCATTGGGGCGTCGTCCCGCTTGCCAGTTGACGAAGAAACGACGCTCGGCGTCGTCCTCATTGTCGGCGATCACGACGCCGACATTGGTCCAACCGCGCCGCGTGAGCGTCCAGCGACGCAGAGTCCCGCCCTCAAGGCCGACGAGAAAGCACAGCGCGATTGTGGTCAGCGTCTGAACCGCCGAAGGTACGCCAATCAGCTTCAAACCAATCTGAAGCAGGACGCTGATCGCGACAAACAACACCGCCACCAGCCAGAGCCGGTGACGCAGCATCCACAACACCGACAGGACGAAGCCCCAGAAATAGAACCCGTCGCGCACGAAGGTAAAGCGCGTCGGCTCGGGCGTCGCGCCCGACGCGCCAAGCGGCGGCTGATGAACTGTGAAAACGGCCATTCGGTTTTTACCTTCAGTCCGAAAACCGTTCGTCCCCGCGAAAGCTGGGACCCAGAATTCTACGAACTGGATTCCCGCATTTGCGGGAATGAGCGGAGCTAGAGTGTGCCTCAATCCAGTATGAACTCACCCGCCGAGGCTGCCCTTGGTCGACGGAATTTCGTTCGCGGCCTTCGGATCGATCGCCAGCGCCGCCCGCAGTGCCCGCGCCAATCCCTTGAAGCAGGATTCGGAGATGTGGTGATCGTTGCTGCCGTACAAGGTCTCGACATGCAGCGTCACGCCGCAATTCATCGCAAAGGCCTGGAACCATTCGTTCACCAGTTCGGTGTCGAAGGTGCCGATCTTGTCGCGGTTGAACTTGACCTTGAACACAAGGAACGGCCGTCCCGACACGTCGATGGCGACACGGGTCAGAGCCTCATCCATCGGCAGATGCAGATCGGCATAGCGTGTGATGCCCTTCATATCCCCGAGCGCCTGCTTCACCGCCTGGCCGAGCGCGATGCCGACATCCTCGGTGGTGTGGTGGTCGTCGATATGCAGGTCACCCTTGGCCCGGACCGTGATGTCCATGCGTGAATGGCGCGCCAAGAGGTCGAGCATATGATCGAGGAAACCGATGCCGGTCTCGATCGACGACTGCCCGGTCCCGTCGATCGCGACCTGAACCGCGATGTCGGTTTCCTTGGTTTTGCGCTTGATCTCGCCTTTGCGCATGATTTTTCCGGTCTGGTGGGGAAATTTCCGGCCTTTTAACAGGGGTGCGGCACTTGTGCCACCTTTGAGGCTGACGATTTGCAAAGACCCTGACTCGTCCCTAAATCACCGCCGCAAAAGGAACTTCACGCGCATGTCTTCGTCCGAATCGCCGTCCCAGACCCCGCTTTGGCACGGCACCACCATCCTGACAGTCCGCAAGAACGGTATCGTCGCGGTCGGCGGCGACGGCCAGGTGTCGATCGGCCAGACCGTGGTCAAGGCCAACGCCAGAAAGGTCCGGCGGATCGGCAAGGATGACGTGATCGGCGGCTTTGCCGGGGCGACGGCGGATGCGTTCACGCTTTTTGAGCGGCTCGAAACCAAGCTCGAGCAGTATCCGGGTCAGCTTCTGCGCGCGGCGGTCGAACTGGCCAAGGACTGGCGCACCGACCGCTACCTGCGCCGGCTCGAAGCCATGATGATCGTCGCAGACAAGCAGGTGTCGCTGGTGCTCACCGGCACCGGCGACGTGCTCGAGCCGGAAGCCGGTATCATGGGCATCGGCTCTGGCGGCAATTATGCGCTGGCCGCGGCGCGCGCGCTCGCCGACAGCCCGCTCAGCGCCGAGGAGATCGTGCGCAAGTCGCTCGATATCGCCGCCGATATCTGCGTCTATACCAACCGCAACGTGACCGTGGAAACGCTCACTGCGTGACCGCGCCGTACCTCTTGCATCGTCTCTCCACGTGCGACTGCGACCGTTATTTGCGTGCTACTTGTGGTCGCGCCGGGAGCCTGGACCGCCGTCTGGATTCGCGACAATCTGACCTTAAATGTTGTGATGCTTCCGCTGAACGCCATTCGCGAATGGCAGGCCGCATTGCCGAACCGATGAGGAGCCAGATGACCGGCGCAACGTCCCGTTGTGATTCCGACAGTGTCAGCTTCGTCCCGGTCACGCCGGAGCACTATCCGCTGCTGCATCAATGGCTGACTGAGCCGCACATTCAGGAATGGTGGGGCAACCCTGACGAAGAACTCGGTTTCATTCGCGACATGGTGGAAGGACGCGATACGACGCGCCCTTTTCTGATTGCCCTGAACGACGAGCCGATCGGCTATATCCAGTACTGGTTCATCGGCCATCACCAGAATGAGCAGTGGATCAAGGACCATCCGTGGCTCACCGAATTGCCGTCCGACACCATCGGCGTCGACCTGTCGATCGGCTGCCCGGACAAGCTCTCGAAGGGCATCGGCTCAACCGCCCTCGCCGCTTTTGTCGACACGCTGCGCGAGCAGGGCCACGCCAGCATCATAATCGATCCCGATCGCGACAATATCCGTGCCGTCCGCGCTTACACCAAAGCCGGCTTCCGGCCTGTGCCGCATCTGCAGGGGCGAACCGACGACATCCTGATCATGCAACATGTTCCGAGTACAAACGAGCTATCATGACCGACTTCTCTCCCCGCGAAATCGTTTCTGAACTTGACCGTTTCATCATCGGTCAACACGACGCCAAGCGCGCCGTTGCTATCGCGCTGCGCAATCGCTGGCGGCGCCTGCAGCTCGATGAGCGATTGCGCGAAGAGGTGCTGCCGAAAAACATTCTGATGATCGGACCAACCGGCGTCGGCAAGACCGAGATTTCCCGGCGGCTGGCAAAGCTTGCGGGTGCCCCCTTCATCAAGGTCGAAGCGACCAAGTTCACCGAAGTCGGCTATGTCGGGCGCGACGTCGAACAGATCGTGCGCGATCTGGTCGAAGTCGCCATCGCGCAGACACGCGAACGCAAGCGCAAGGACGTGCTCGCACGCGCACAGCTTGCCGCGGAAGAGCGCGTCATCAACGCTCTGGTCGGCGAAACCTCGAGCCCGGCGACGAAGGAATCCTTCCGTCGCAAATTGCGTGCCGGCGAACTGAACGACAAGGAGATCGAAATCGAAGTGCAGTCGGGCGGCGGCGGCATGCCGATGTTCGACATCCCCGGCATGCCGGGCGCGCAGATGGGCGCGATTTCGATCGGCGATATTTTCGGCAAACTCGGGGGCAAATCGAAAACGCGCCGCCTCACGGTGGTGGAATCTCACGACATCCTCGTCAACGAGGAAGCCGACAAACTGCTCGATAACGAGACGCTGGTGCAGGAATCGATCAAGGTGGTCGAGAACAACGGCATCGTGTTCCTCGACGAGATCGACAAGATCACCGCGCGCGACGGCCGTGTCGGCGGCGACGTATCGCGCGAGGGCGTGCAGCGCGATCTGCTGCCGCTGATTGAAGGCACCACCGTTTCGACCAAGCATGGCCCGGTGAAAACCGACCACATCCTGTTCATCGCGTCCGGTGCATTCCATGTCTCGAAGCCATCGGACCTCCTGCCCGAATTGCAGGGCCGGTTGCCGATCCGCGTCGAACTGCGCGCACTCACACGCGAAGACTTCCGCCGCATCCTCACCGATACCGAGGCCTCGCTGATCAAGCAGTATATTGCCCTGATGGGTACGGAAGGCGTGACGCTGGAATTCACCGACGATGCCATCGATGCGATCGCCGACATTGCGGTGGCGGTAAATTCGAGCGTCGAGAATATCGGTGCGCGCCGACTTCAGACGGTGATGGAGCGCGTGCTGGACGAGATCTCCTTCACGGCAACCGATCGCGCCGGCGAAACGCTGGTGATCGACGGCGCCTATGTCGAGAAGAATATCGGCGACCTGGCCAAGAACGCCGACCTGAGCCGGTTCATTCTCTGAAGCCTGATCATAGCTCGGCGAATCGTCGCGGGCCGTCCGGAGACATCGGGCTCGCGACGATCCTTCACTGACGCCGCGGCCGGTAATTCGTTTTCACACGTGATTTCCCGTTGACGGACCAACTCATCTTAGTAAATGTAATATTATAACATTACAGATGTTGGGGTCACATGGGACGTTTTCGATATAGATGGCTGTCATCGACAGCCATCTTGTTGTTTGGACTGGATTATTCGTCAGTCGCGGTCGCGCAGACGCCGGTGGCGCTTCCGGAGATCACGGTTACGAGCCCGATCAGGCGCGCTCCCGCGCGGCCGACTGCATCGACCCCGGTCGCGCCCGAAGCGCCGGCACCGGAGATCCTTTATCGCGGCACCCTGCCGATTGTGACCAACGAGTTTGCGACCGTCACCGTGGTGACGCGCGAAGACATCGACAACAGCACCGGCCAGACGCTCGGCGACATCCTGCAATCCAAGCCGGGCATCACGTCATCCGGCTTCGCGCCCGGCGCCGCCAGCAGGCCGATCGTCCGCGGCCTCGACAATTACCGTGTTCGCATCCAAGAGAACGGCGTTGGCGCGAGCGGCGTCTCCGAACTCGGTGAAGATCACGGCGTCCCGATCGATCCGCTGGCCGCGCAACAGGTGGAAGTGATTCGCGGTCCGGCGACGCTGCGTTACGGCTCGCAGGCGATCGGCGGCGTGGTCAACGCGGACAACAATCGCATTCCGACATTCATCCCGCCGCGCGGCGTCAGCGGAGAGATTCGCAGCGCCATCACATCGGTCGACAAGGGCCGCGAAGGTGCCGTGCTGCTGGATGCCGGCGGTGGCAATTTCGCCATTCACGCAGACGCCTTTGGTCGCTCTGCGGGCGATTACCAAATTCCGTCCTATCCATATCTCAATCCGGAAGAGCCAGCCCCGTTCGTCGGCCGCTGGCAGCCGAATTCATCGCATCGCTCGAACGGCAATGCGCTTGGCGGCTCGTACATCTTCGATCGCGGTTTCATCGGTGTCGCGGCATCGACCTTCGACAGCCTCTATCGCGTACCCGGTCAGGAATCGACCGAGACACAAACCCGCATCGACATGAAGCAGACCAAGATCACCAGCAAGGGCGAATATCGTCCTGACGGCTGGATGATCGATGCGGTGCGCTTCTGGGCCGGCACCACCGATTACAAGCACGATGAGATCGCCGACGAAGGCGGGTTCAACGGCGTGCAGCAGACCTTCACCAGCAAACAGAGAGAAGCGCGCACCGAGGTGCAACTCCGTCCCTTCGATCTGCGCTTCGCATCGCTAACCACGGCCATCGGCATGCAGGTCAATGCCGAAGACCTCAATGCGCCGGGACGTGAGGGCGGCCTGTTCGATCCGAACACGACGCGCAGCATTGCCGGATACATGTTCAACGAATTCCGGTTCGACGACACATCGCGCATGCAAGTCGCCGGTCGTATCGAACGCAACGAGGTCAAAGGTGCATCGCCGGATCTCTTCATCGACGAAACGGTGACTCTCCTCCGCAATCGCGAATTCACGCCAAAGAGTGGCGCTGTCGGCTTCCTGAAGGATCTGCCGGGCGATCTCGTCGCCAGCGTCACCGGACAATATGTCGAGCGCGCTCCGCGTGCGCCCGAATTGCTGTCGCGTGGCGTGCACGAAGCCACCGGCACGTTCGATATCGGCAATCCGAATCTCAATACCGAGGTGGCCAAGTCGGTCGAGATCGGACTGCGCCGGAGCAAGGGCCCATGGCGCTTCGAAGCCACCGGCTTCTATACGCGGTTCGACAACTTCATTTATCGCAACCTTACCGGCGAAACCTGCGACGAGGATTTTGCAAGCTGCGCGCCAGGCGATGCCGGCGAACTGCAGCAAGCGGTCTACGCGCAACGTGGCGCGACATTCCGCGGCGCCGAATTCCAGACCCAGCTCGATGTCGCTCCGCTCTGGCACGGACAATGGGGTGTCGACGGGCAATACGACATCGTGCGCGCGACCTTCAACGATGGCACCAACGTGCCGCGTATTCCGCCGCAGCGTCTCGGCGGCGGCGTCTATTATCGCGATGGAAACTGGTTCGCGCGCGTTGGCCTGTTGCACGCCTTTGCGCAGAACGATGTCTCCGACCACGAGACAACGACGGCCGGCTACAATCTCCTGAAAGCCGAACTCAGCTATGCGACCAAGCTGCCCGGCGATCCGACGGGTCTGACGCAGCTCAAGGTCGGCATCGTCGGCGACAATCTCCTGAACGAAGACGTTCGCAATGCTGTGTCGTTCAAGAAGGACGAAGTGTTGATGCCGGGCCGAACGGTGAAGCTGTTTGCCAGCGTGAAGTTCTAAAGACGATTTTCTCTCGCTCTGGCTATCACACCAGAGCGAGAGAAAATCAAAACGAACGCCCTCAAATCTCGATCAGCTTGTCCGGCAATTCGTTGCGATTGAGCGCGCCGGGCGGAAAGTGCTGCGCCAGAACTGCACTGCATTGTTCGATCGCGGCCACGAAGCCATCCGCGGCGCGCCCTTGGGCAATCCCTGCGATCAGTGCCGCAACCGCACCGTCCCACACTTCGGGACCGACTTTCGCATTGATGCCGGCATCGGCGATGATCTCCGCATAATGCTCCGCCTCGGAGGCAAAGATCAGAACGCCGGTGCGCTCTTCGGTCTTCTGCAGGCCCTGCGCGATGAATTGCCGGATCGCTTCGGCATGCGCCTGCTGGTGCATCTTCCGGCGCGGTACGATGCGAAACAGGATCCAGGGTAACGAAAGCAGGAACGCGGCAAAGATGAAGACGAGCAGCTGAATAACGTAGATCAGCTTCGCCGGCATGAACGTCAGGAACACAAGGGGCAACGGCACCAGCAATGCCAGCGCTGCGGCCCATACGATCGGCACCAACCGGTAGTCGCCCGATTGCCGCGCGACCACGCAAAAGATTTCACCCGAGGTGTTGCGCTCCGCTGCTGCGATGGTGGCGGAAATCCGCTTCCTGTCCGCGTCGGAGATCAGCATCACCAACTCCCCGACGAACCGCCGCCGCCGAACGACCCGCCACCACCGGAGAAGCCACCACCACCCGATGAACCGCCCCAGCCACCACCGCCCCAACTACCCGGGCCGATGATCACCGGATTGTAGTTGGTCCAGTCGCGTGTGCGGCGAACCCGGCCGGCCGGAACGCCGCCGCCCGGCCGGCGCATGTCGGCGAGAACGTTCAGAACGATCAGGATCATCATGAGAACAAAGAAGCCGATGATGATCATCTCGACCGGATCGACGTCCTGCTCGGCATTGACCTTGGCGGCGCGCCGCTTGTATTCCTCGGCATCGCCGGTCAGCACCTGTACGACATCCTGTGCGCCGCGCGTGATGCCGCCCTGAAAATCTCCGGCGCGAAAGCGCGGCAGGATCGAATTCTGGATGATGAAGTTTGAAATCAGATCGGTCAGCGTGCCTTCGACGCCGTAGCCGACTTCGACACGCACCCTGCGTTCGTTCGGCGCGACGATCAGCAGCACACCGTTATCCTTGCCCTTCTGGCCAATCTGCCAGTGACGCCCAAGCTGATAGCCGTAATCCTCGATGCTCGTCCCCTGCAACGATTTCAGCGTGACGACGACAAGCTGATCGCTCGATTTGGCCTCGAGATCGGCGGAGAGCTTTTCGAGTTCCTGCCGCGTATTCGCATCGAGGATACCGGCGTCGTCAACGACGCGTCCGGTGAGGGCTGGGAAGGTGAGCGACGATTGCGCCAGTGCCGCCACCGTTGTGACGACGAGCACAAGCGCAATGATAACCGTTCGAAGCCAGATCGAGTCACTTCCTTTCCCTCCCCCCGCAACTGAAATCGAATGTTTTCGATTTCGGCAAAGTTTTTCCATGACCCAACTCGGAAACATCCGAGTTGGGCTGCGGAGGGGAGGGTCGGTGAATGTCGCGTGAGCGACATGAACC
>JAFAFP010000201.1 GCA_023423415.1 Pseudomonadota bacterium
GGGGGTTTGGGTGGGGCCCAAATGGCTACGGGGTGTGGGCAAGCATCCTTTCATCGGGCTTTGAGAATGCCCCTCTCCCCGCAAGCGGGGAGGGAGCAGCGCTGTCGGCTAAACCGCCTGAATGAGCGCCGTCCTTCCAGGGTGCAGAAGTCATCCGGAACCACACAATTCCTTTACTATCTTTCCAGGAAGTTGCGACGCACAGCTTCGGGCCCCGGCCGGTCATCGGACCGTGTCGTTCGATTCGCAGCACTCGATGTGGGCCACGCGGATGGGCCTGAACGATCGCTTCTGATCACGTTGTTTTGCGCATAATCGGCGCCTTGGCTGCTGCATGGGACGTTTCGACGCGCTGCGCTGCAGGGCGTTGTCTTGGCCAATTGTGAGAGCGAGTAGCGTTATAGCACCGCTACGAGGTGTCTTGGGCGTGTGAACTTTGATTCATTCCTACGCCATCTAATCGTGGCCCAATTCGAACATTAGCTATAAAAGGATCGCCGCCGAGAACGGTTTACAAGCCGATTCTTGCCGCGCGATTGGGCCGCCTCCGGGCGGCTTTAGCCCACGATTTCAGGACGCCCGTCAGGACGCCTTCAGGACGACACCCTCATGTCTCGCCAGGACGCGAACGCAGCTTTCGCTCTCACCTCATTTCTCTACGGTGGCAACGCCGCCTATATCGAAGACCTCTATGCCCGGTATGAGGCCGACCCAAGCTCGGTCGACGCCGAATGGCAGTCGTTCTTCAAAAGTCTGAAGGACGATCCGGCGAGCGTCACCAAGAGCGCGCAGGGCGCCTCCTGGAAAAAGCCGGGCTGGCCGCAGATCGGCAATGGCGACCTCATCGCCGCGCTCGACGGCAACTGGGCGGCGACCGAAAAGGCGATCGGCGACAAGATCAAGGGCAAGGCGCAGAAGAGTGGCGTTGAGCTGTCGTCGACCGACGTGCTGCAGGCAACCCGCGACTCGCTGCATGCGCTGATGCTGATCCGCGCCTATCGCATTCGCGGCCATTTCCACGCCAAGCTCGATCCGCTCGAGCTTGAGCCCGAGCCCAACGAAACCGAGCTCGACCCGAAATCCTACGGCTTCACCGAAGCCGACATGGACCGCAAGATCTTCCTCGACAACGTGCTCGGTCTCGAATTTGCGACCATGCGCGAGATCGTTGCGATCCTGCGCCGCACCTACTGCCAGACGCTCGGCGTCGAATTCATGCACATCTCCGATCCGGTGCAGAAGGCCTGGATCCAGGAGCGCATCGAAGGCAAGGACAAGGAAATCGCCTTCACGCGCGAAGGCAAGCGCGCGATCCTCAACAAGCTTGTCGAAGCCGAAGGGTTCGAGAAGTTTCTGGACGTCAAATACACCGGCACCAAGCGCTTCGGTCTCGATGGCGGCGAATCGCTCATTCCCGCCCTTGAGCAGATCATCAAGCGCGGTGGTCAGCTTGGCGTGAAGGACATCGTGCTGGGCATGGCCCATCGCGGCCGCCTGAACACGTTGACGCAAGTGATGGGCAAGCCGCATCGCGTGCTGTTCCACGAATTCAAGGGCGGCTCGGCGACACCGGACGAAATCGAAGGCTCCGGCGACGTGAAGTACCATCTCGGCGCCTCGAGCGACCGCGAGTTCGACGGCAACAAGGTGCATCTGTCGCTGACGCCGAACCCGTCGCATCTCGAGATCGTCGATCCGGTCGTGCTCGGCAAGGTCCGCGCGAAGCAGGATCAGCTCGGCGCAACACCGGACGATCGCACGATGGCGTTGCCGCTGCTGATTCATGGTGACGCGGCGTTTGCCGGCCAGGGTGTTATCGCAGAATGCTTCGGCCTGTCGGAGCTGAAGGGCTACCGCACCGGCGGCTCGCTGCATTTCATTGTCAACAACCAGATCGGCTTCACCACCTATCCGCGCTACTCGCGCTCCTCGCCCTATCCATCGGATGTGGCGAAGATGATCGAAGCGCTGATCTTCCACGTCAACGGCGACGATCCGGAAGCGGTGGTGTTCGCCGCCAAGGTCGCGATCGAGTACCGGCAGCGGTTCGGTAAGCCTGTCGTGATCGATATGTTCTGCTATCGCCGCTTCGGCCACAACGAAGGCGATGAGCCGGCATTCACCCAGCCGCTGATGTACCAGAAGATCCGGTCGCATCCGTCGACGCTGGACATCTATGCCAAGAAGCTGATCGACGAAGCCGTCGTGACCGAAGGCGAAGTCGACAAGATGAAGGCCGATTGGCGCTCCCGCCTTGAAGCCGAATTCGAGGCTGGTCAGGGCTACAAGCCGAACAAGGCCGACTGGCTCGACGGTCGCTGGTCCGGCATGAAGCCCGGCATCGACGTCGAAGACCCGCGCCGCGGCAATACCGGCGTCGACATCGATAAGCTGAAAGAGATCGGCAAGAAGATCACGACTGTGCCGGCGGACTTCCACGTCCACCGCACGATCAACCGCTTCCTCGACAATCGCCGCAAGGCGATCGAGACCGGCGAGGGCATCGACTGGGCGACCGCCGAAGCGCTCGCCTTCTGCACGCTGTTGGAAGAGGGCCATCCGGTGCGTCTGTCCGGACAGGATTCCGAGCGTGGCACCTTCTCGCAGCGCCATTCGGTGCTGTTCGATCAACGCACCGAAGAGCGCTACACGCCGTTCAATCATCTCGATGAGAAGCAGGCGCGCTACGAGGTGATGAACTCGATGCTCTCGGAAGAAGCCGTGCTCGGTTACGAATACGGCTATTCGACCGCGGAGCCGAATGCGCTCACCTTGTGGGAAGCGCAGTTCGGCGACTTCGCCAACGGCGCGCAGGTGGTGTTCGATCAGTTCATCTCTTCGGCCGAGCGCAAGTGGCTGCGCATGTCAGGTCTCGTCTGCCTCCTGCCGCATGGCTATGAAGGCCAGGGGCCGGAGCATTCCTCAGCACGCCTTGAGCGCTTTCTGCAGATGTGCGCGGAAGACAACATGCAGGTGGCGAACTGCACGACGCCGGCGAACTACTTCCATATCCTGCGCCGTCAGTTGAGGCGCGAGATCCGCAAGCCGCTGATCCTGATGACGCCGAAGTCGCTGTTGCGCCACAAGCGCGCGACATCGCGGCTCGATGAACTCGGTGCGGATACGACGTTCCATCGCATCCTGTGGGATGACGCGCAGATCCTCAAGGACGAGAAGATCAAGCTCGTCGCCGACGACAAGATGCGTCGTGTCATCCTGTGCACCGGCAAGGTCTATTACGACCTTTACGAAGAGCGCGAAAAGCGGGGCATCGACGACATCTATCTGCTGCGCATCGAGCAACTGTTCCCGTTCCCGACCAAGGCCTTGGTGCACGAGCTGTCGCGCTTCAAGCAGGCTGAAATCGTGTGGTGTCAGGAAGAGCCGCGCAACATGGGCGCCTGGTTCTTCGTCGATACCTTCATCGAATGGGTGCTGAACCAGATTCAGGCCAAGCATCGCCGCCCGCGTTACGCTGGACGTCATGCAGCGGCGGCAACCGCCACCGGCCTGATGTCGAAGCATCTCGCTCAGTTGAAGCAGTTCATGGACGAAGCGCTGGGCTGAATTTTTGAATAGCCGTCATGGCCGGGCGTAAGCCGTCGAAGGCGGCGTCTTTGACGCCTTATGTCCCGGCTACCCACGTCTTGCGACACAGCAAGCGTGGGTATGACGAGTGATAGAAGTGAGAGAGATAGAATGACCGAAATCCGCGTTCCCACTCTTGGCGAATCCGTCACCGAGGCCACCATCGGCAAGTGGTTCAAGAAGCCAGGCGACGCCGTTGCCGTGGATGAGCCGCTGGTCGAGCTTGAAACCGACAAGGTAACAATTGAAGTCCCGGCGCCGGCCGCCGGCGTGCTCGCCGACATCGCGGTGAAGGATGGCGAGACTGTCGCCGTCGGCGCGCTGCTCGGTCAGATCAAGGAAGGTGCTGGTGCCGCGACCACGACGGGCGCGCCGGACAAGAAGCAAAGCACCACGGCGCCGATCAAGGCGGCGGCTGAAGAGGTGAAGCCGCGTGCGCAGGACAAGCAGGAGAGCCAGACGCCGAAGCCGTCGGGCGACATGCCGGTGCCGCCGTCAGTGCGCAAGCTGTCCGCCGAATCTGGAGTCGATGCCTCGACTGTTCCGGGCAGCGGCAAGGATGGACGTGTGACCAAGGGCGACATGCTGGCCGCGATCGAGCGTGCCGCATCGGCGCCGACACCGGTCGCCGCTTCTGCACCGGTTCAGGTGCGTGCGCCTTCGCCGGCTGACGATGCCGCGCGCGAAGAGCGCGTGAAGATGACGCGCCTGCGCCAGACCATCGCGCGCCGTCTGAAGGACGCGCATAACACCGCCGCAATGCTGACGACCTTCAACGAGGTCGACATGAAGGCGGTCATGGAGCTGCGCAACCAGTACAAGGACGCGTTCGAGAAGAAGCACGGCACCAAGATGGGCTTCATGGGCTTCTTCGTCCGAGCCTGCGTGCAGGCGCTGAAGGACATCCCGGCGGTGAATGCCGAGATCGACGGCGGCGACATCATCTACAAGAACTACTATCACATCGGCGTTGCGGTCGGCACCGAGAAGGGCCTCGTCGTTCCGGTGATCCGCGATTGCGATCAGAAGTCGCTGGCGCAGATCGAGAAGGACATTGCTGACGCAGGCAAGCGTGCACGCGACGGTCAGCTCAAGATCGAAGAGATGCAGGGCGGCACCTTCACCATCTCGAATGGCGGTGTGTATGGCTCGCTGATGTCGACGCCGATCCTCAATGCGCCGCAGTCCGGCATCCTCGGCATGCACAAGATCCAGGAGCGCCCGGTCGCCATCGGCGGCAAGGTCGAGATTCGTCCGATGATGTATCTCGCGCTGTCCTACGATCACCGTATCGTCGACGGCCGCGAGGCTGTGACCTTCCTGGTGCGCGTCAAGGACGTGCTGGAAGATCCGGCGCGGCTGGTTCTGGATCTGTAAGTCTTCGTTATGTGCGACGCCCTCATCGCGACGGGCACTCTTTTATCCCTCCCCCTGCAAGGGGGAGGGTCGCCGAGTGAAGCGAGGCGGGGTGAGGGTCGTTTTTTGGTTCTCTTTGACCCCCACCCGGCTCGCCGCTGGCGCGGCTTGCCACCCTCCCCCCTGCAGGGGGAGGGATAAGGCAGCGGAGCAAATTCAATGTCCTACGATCTCATTGTCATCGGCACCGGCCCCGGCGGCTATGTGTGTGCCATTCGCGCGGCGCAGCTCGGCATGAAAGTAGCCGTGGTCGAAAAGCGCGCGACGCCCGGCGGCACCTGCCTGAATGTCGGCTGCATTCCCTCCAAGGCGCTGCTGCATGCCTCCGAATTGTTCGAGGAAGCCGGCAACGGCTTTGCCAAGATGGGCATCGGCGTGTCCAAGCCGAAGCTCGATCTGAAAGCCATGATGGGGTTTAAGGACGAAGGCGTGTCCGGCAACGTCAAGGGCATCGAATTTCTTTTTAAGAAGAACAAGATCGACTCCTTCACTGGCGTCGGCCGCATCGCTTCGGCCGGCAAGGTCGAGGTGAAGGGTGCCGACGGCAAGACGCAGACGCTGGAGACGAAGGCCATCGTTATCGCCACCGGCTCCGATGTCGCCAGGCTGAAAGGCATCGAGATCGATGAGAAGCGCGTGGTCTCGTCCACCGGTGCGCTGGCGCTCGACAAGGTGCCGGAGAAGCTGCTGGTCGTTGGCGCCGGCGTGATTGGACTTGAGCTTGGTTCGGTATGGCGCCGGCTCGGTTCGGAAGTGATGGTCGTCGAATTCCTCGACCGCGTGCTGCCGGGCATGGACAATGAAGTCTGCAAACAGACCCAGCGTCTGTTCGAAAAGCAGGGCATGACCTTCAAGCTCGGCTCGAAGGTCACCGGCGTCGATACGTCCGGCAAGAAGCTGAAGGTGACGGTCGAGCCGGCCAAAGGCGGCGCGGGCGAAACACTGGATGCCGATGTGGTGCTCGTGTCGATCGGGCGAGTGCCGTACACCGAAGGTCTAGGCCTGAAGGAAGTCGGCGTTGCGGTGGATGACCGTGGTCGCGTTGCCGTTGACGATCACTTCCAGACCAATGTGAAGGGCATCTACGCGATCGGCGATGCCATCCGCGGTGCGATGCTTGCGCACAAGGCGGAAGATGAGGGCGTTGCAGTCGCGGAGATCCTCGCCGGACAGGCCGGGCACGTGAATTACGACGTGATTCCGAACGTCGTTTACACCTATCCGGAAATCGCCTCGGTCGGACAATCCGAAGACGAGCTGAAGCAGGCGGGCATCGTCTATAACGTCGGCAAGTTTCCGTTCACCGCGAATTCGCGCGCCAAGGTCAATCACACGACCGAAGGCTTTGTGAAGATCATCGCCGATGCCAAGACCGATCGCGTGCTCGGCGTGCATATCGTCGGGCCCCATGCCGGAACGCTGATCGCGGAAGCAGCGGTCGCGATGGAATTCGGTGCATCATCGGAAGATATCGCCCGCACCTGCCACGCGCATCCGACACTGAACGAAGCAGTGAAGGAAGCCGCTCTCGCCGTGGACAAGCGACCGATCCATATGTGAGCGCGTTGGCGCTACGACGCTTACCGTCAAAGCCGAAGTCGGATATGTTCGACTTCGGCTTTTTTCGTAGCAACTCATGCGCAGAGGCGGGCATGCATAGCTCTGCATCGCATGCATGCCGGCGTGTCGCTTGACAGGATGCATTCGGCTGGCGAGGCTGGCTGAAATTCTCAGTTTTTCCGAAACGATTGCAGATCCTCAATGCTTTTGTTGTATCACGCTTGGGCATCCACCTGTTCGCAGAAGGTACGTCTTGCGCTGGCTGAGAAGCAGCTCGCTTACGACAGCGTTCTTTTGAACCTGCGGCGCTTCGAGCAGCTCTCTCCGGAATTCCTGGCGATCAATCCAGGCGGCATGGTTCCGGTGTTGCGCCACGACGACTTTCAGCTCGTCGAATCCACGATCATCAACGACTATCTGGACGACGCCTTTCCAGAGCATCCACTGCGGCCGCGCGATGCGAAAGGGCGCGCCCGTGTCGCGGAATGGAATCGCTATATCGACGACGTTCCGACGATTGCGATCAAGAAGCCGAGCTTTCAGAAAAACATGCGGCCGTTTCTGCAAACATTGCCGGAAGCGGATCTGGAGGCTGCCGTCAGTCGCATACCCAATCCTGTGGTCGCAGCGCGCTGGCGCGATGCCGCGCGCAACGGCATCCCGCCCACCGAGCTCGCGGCTGCGCACGCCGATCTGCGCGCAATGCTCGACCGGATGCAGGTGGCTCTCGAAAGAACGCCGTGGCTTGCCGACGACAGCTATACGCTCGCGGACATCAATATGGCGCCGTTCGTGCACCGTCTTGCGAGCTTTTCCGAATACGATCTTGCTGCGGAATGGCCCGCCGTTGCGCACTGGTATGCGCGTCTGCGTGCGCGTCCGGCATTTGAAAGCGCGAATATGGTGGAGCAGGTCGCGACCCGCGATCAGCAGCCGGCCTGAATAACGAACGAGGAAGCCGTCGATGATGAAGCAAATTGCGGCCGCGCTGGCGGTCACCCTTCTGGCCGTTGCGCTACCGGCGCATGGACAGGAATCCGGCAATGCCTATCCGACGCAGCGCGTCGATTTGCTTGTTGGTTATGGCGCCGGCACCGGCGTGGACAGTGTTGCCCGCTACTATGCCGATCGACTGCAGAAGAAGACCGGCCAGCCATTTCTGGTGGTCAACAAGGTTGGCGTTTACGGCAATCTCGCGGCCATGGATGTCGTGAAGGCAAAGCCCGATGGTTCGACCATTCTGATCACGCCCAACCCGGTTCTCAGCGTGAACATGCATTTGCTCAACAAGATGCCGTTCGATCCGCTCAAGGATCTGACGCCGGTGACCACGATTTCGCGCTGGGGCATGGTGCTGCTCGTCAATCCGGCGAAGCTCGATGTCAAATCGGTCGATGAACTGGTCGATCTGTTACGCAAGAATCCCGGCAAGTACAGTTTCGCCAGCGGCAATTTCGCCGGTCGCGCGTCCGGTGAAATGCTGAAGCTGCGGACCGGCACCAATGCGGTGCACGTGCCCTATCGCGGTGTGCCGGCGGCCATCACCGACATGATGGGTGGTCAGGTCGATTTCATGTTCTCCGATGTTGTCGCTGGCCTGCCGCATGTGAAATCGGGAAAGCTGCGCGCTCTCGCGGTGACCACGCCGCAACGGCTTGCGACCGCGCCGGAAATCCCGACCATGAAGGAAGCGGGGATTGCGGATTTCGAGATTGTCTCGTGGTTTGCGGTGGCGCTACCGGCCAATGCATCGCGCGACCTGACGGCGCGCGTGGCGGCGCTGTTCAACGAGATCACCAATGATGCCGAAACGAAGGCCTTTTTCGAGCGCGTCGGAGGAGAGCCATTTCCTGGTACGCCGGACGGGCTGACGGCTTTCATCAAGACCGAAATCGCTCAATGGGGCGATCTGGTGAAAAAGGCCGGCATTGAAAAGCTGGATTGACGGGGCCACGTTCATTGCCCGGAAAACGTTTTCGCTCCCCGCTAATGCGGGGAGATGAGAACTGGGCGGCGGATGCGAACGTGCTCTAATGCGACCGCCACGGAAGGGGCACGCTCAGATTCACCGGCTCTTCCGGTGCGATCGACGGGCTGTCCTCGCTCGGAACCAGCGCAGCCATTGCCTCGCTGACGTCCTTGTTTTCAAGAAGTTCGCTCAGGCGCCCGATGGTCCAGTCGGCGGACGCCCTGCACGTCGGATCGCGATAGCAATCCAGTTCGAGGCGGGCCAGACGGATCGCCTCGATCAGCGTTATGAGGTGGTTTTTCATCACGCAACTCCTCGCCGCGACAACGCGCGAACCGGTGTCCGGTTGCTGACGACAATTTGAATCTCAGTCGCGCGGTCGAGGGTTACGGTCGATGGCTGGCTCAGAACAAATGCACGGCATGAGGCGCGAACAGCCCGATCATCATGAAGCCGGCGCCTACGATGGCCAGAACGCCGGAAAGGTAAGTCAGCAACAGCATTCCGGTGATGACGGTCGCCGATGCCAGCACAATCGCGATCTGGAACGCCGCGGAGGCCACCTCGAAATGGTGATATCTGGCCAGGGCGTCGTCGCGCTTCTTTTGTTCCTCAAGAGCGCGTTTCGCAAGTTCAACGGTTCCTTCGCCTTTGCCGTCGGCCGCTTCCGGCTCGGACCGATACCGCGCCGCTGTCTTGCTCCATTCATCGAGCTGCTTTTGCATCGCCGTCTTGCGCGGACCATCGACGGCATCTGCCAGTTCGACTTTCATCGCTTCGCCGGCAACGATGGTGTTGGTGCGGCGGATGTTTTTGGCCTGAAAGAAGTTCCACAGATTCGACGCCTCAATCTGGTAGTTCAAGGCGGATGTCTGCGCGCTCTTGCCAAGGGTTTCGGAAAAGGCGAGGCACAGCGCGATCACGGCAATCAGAAGCGCGATCTTTTTGTTTTGTGACAGCGTTTTGTCTTCGCCGTGGTGTCCGTCCTGGTGTTTGATTTCGTGTTCGACTTCATGCTGAACCGCGTGAACGCCGTGACTCATTGTTAAGGCTCCCAGATCGATGCGCGGGACGATGCCGCTTGAGATGTCTCTGCGCAAGGGCCGCAGCGATCTGTCCGAAGCTCAATTTTCCGCGAATGACGGTTACGGCGCCGTTCGATTAATGCTCATTCACCGGAGCAGGTGGCGCGACCGCGGCGCGTTATTGTTTTTCCGTCCGAGCCGCCGCCTTCGGGCAGAACATAGACGGTGAGAAGGTAGTTGCCGCTGTAGTCGGTGTCGTCCTTGCCCTTGTTGCGATAAGCTTGAACGACGAGTTCGACGTAGCCATGCGCTTTGTCGCCCTCACGTTCGCGATAAAGACGCAGCTTGAGATCGCGGCCGAGATACCATTTTTGAGTGACGTGTTCGCTGAGATCGAGTTTGCGGAGATCTTCCGGTATTCCCGGCACGCGAACCTCAAGCGCGGCCCTGAGATTGCTGATCTGCTCGCCTATGCCGTGGCTGACCACGGCCGTCGCTTCAAAATTTGCGACTTTGTCATCGATGCTGCAGGAAAAGCTACCGCTGGCGAATGCGGCTTGTGTGCTGGTGAGCAGGGCGGCGGCAATTATCAGGCGCATGCAATCACTCCGCGATTTGCAATAGCGCGATTGTATAGACGATGACGGAGCGGATGAAGAAGTGGTTATGCGCGCGGATGCGCCGCCTTGTAGGCATCGAGCAGCCGTTCGGTATCGACCGCGGTGTAGATCTGCGTGGTCGAGAGCGAGGCATGGCCGAGCAATTCCTGGATCGAGCGCAGATCGCCACCGCGCGACAACAGGTGCGTCGCGAAGGAATGGCGCAATGCATGCGGTGTTGCCGTATCCGGCAGGCCGAGCGCGCCGCGCAGCCGCTCCATCGTCAGTTGGATAATGCGCGGCGATAGCGGGCCGCCCTTCGCACCGACAAAGAGTGGATCGTCGTCGGACAGGTCATAGGGGCAGAGCGAGATGTAGTCGGCCACCAGTGTCAGCACCTGCGGCAGCACCGGCACCATGCGGGTCTTGTTGCCCTTGCCGGTGACGATGATGGTGTCGAGAGCGCGTTCAGCAAAAGTGGATTCCGGTTTTGCGTTCGAACGCGCTCCACTCTTTTGACTAAGCGCGCTTTCCGGGCGGCGGACCGGTTCCCACTCCGCCTGAAAGCGCGCGCCGGGCGCCGGCACATCCTTGCCCAACAATCCGAGCGCTTCGGATATGCGAAGGCCGGAGCCGTACAGCAGCGCCAGCACCGCCGCATCGCGCGCGAAGATCCACGGTTCGCGTTCTTCGCCGGCGCGTAGACCGATGTCGGAGACGCGCTTGGCCGATGGCACGGTCAAAGGCTTTGGCAGGGTCTTGGCGATCTTGGGTGGGCGCACGGCATTCAGCGCGCCGACCTTGCCCTTGCCGTCGCGCTCGAGGAAGCGCGCGAAGGATCGCGCCCCCGCCAGTTGCCGCATCAGCGTCCGTGCGCCGATTCCTTGCGATCGCCTCTGGGCCATGAATGCGCGGACGTCGCGCGGCGCCAGCGCAGCAAGATCGGCCAGCGAGGGCCGGTCGCCGAGATGCTCGGTCATGAACAGAAGGAACTGGGTGACGTCGCGCCGGTAGGCCTCGACGGTCATGGGCGACATGCGCTTCTGGTCGCCGAGAAAAGCCAGCCATCGCAGAAACTCTGCAGAAATCTCGGCTGAGAAGGGCAGCTCTGTTTGATGTTCCGGCATCAGCTATTATTTCTTGTCATTCCGGGACGATGCGCAGCATGAGACCCGGAATCCAGCCACGCCCGTATCTGAATTTGGTTTCCGGGTTCGCCGCTTTCGCGGCGCCCCGGAATGACAAGATGGGGCGTCTTCCTTCACCCTTCCTTAAGGGCCCGGAATCGGGTGAGTGTCGCGCCGGATGGCGATGAAGATTGTCGATGTGGTGGTGCCGGTGGCGCTCGACCGGGCCTATTCCTACCGCGTTCCCGCGGGGATGACGCTTGAGCCGGGCGATGTCGTGGCGGTGCCGTTGGGGCCGAACGAATATGTCGGCGTGGTCTGGGGCGAGGGCGATCCGCGGCCGGGATTGCACAACAAACTCAAGGACGTAGACGCCAAACTCGACCTGCCGCCGTTGCGCGAAGAATTGCGCCAGTTCATCGACTGGGTCGCCGACTACACGCTGGGTGCGCGCGGCACGGTGCTGAACATGGCGCTGCGCATGGGCCACAATCTCGGCCCCGCGCGCGAGCGGGTCGGCGTGCGGCTCGCAGGACCCAAGCCGCAGCGGATGACGGCGGCGCGTGCCCGCGTTCTCAATGCCTTGGCCGACGGTATGGCGCGGACGAAAAGCGAAGCCGCGCAGGAGGCTGGCGTCTCCGTCGGCGTGATCGACGGGCTGGTCGACGAAGGCACGCTCGAAACGCTGGTGCTGCCACCGGAGCCGGTCGCGCAAGCGCCTGATCCGGATCACTTTTTGCCTGATCTGTCGGACAAACAAAACGCTGCGGCGCAGACGCTGAAAGACGCCTTGAACGGCGGCTTCTCGGCGATGCTGATCGACGGCGTCACCGGATCGGGCAAGACCGAAGTCTATTTCGAGGCGGTTGCCGACAATATCCGCAAGGGCCGGCAGACGCTGATCCTGATGCCGGAAATCGCGCTGACCACGCAATTTCTCAATCGCTTCGAAGCGCGGTTCGGCGTGCGCCCGGCCGAATGGCATTCGCAGCTCGGCTCGCGCAAGCGTGCGCGCACATGGTCGGCCATTTCTCAGAACGAAGCATCGGTGATTGTCGGCGCACGTTCTGCGTTGTTCTTGCCTTATGCTGATCTTGGTCTGATCATCGTCGATGAAGAGCACGATCCTGCCTACAAGCAGGAAGACGGCGTGCATTATCACGCGCGCGACATGGCGATCGTTCGCGCGCATCTCGGCAAAATTCCGGTGGTGCTGGCGTCGGCGACGCCATCGGTCGAAACCGAAGTCAATGCAAGGCGCAACCGCTACAAACGGCTGGCCTTGCCGGAGCGTTTTGGCGGTCAGCACCTGCCGCATCTCGAAGCGATTGATCTGCGCACCGAAGGTCCGCCACGAAACAGATTCATTGCGCCAAGGCTCGTAGAAGCGGTGAAGCTCGCGCTGGAGAGGAAGGAGCAAGCGCTCTTATTCCTCAATCGTCGGGGCTATGCTCCGCTGACGCTCTGCCGCACCTGCGGTTATCGGCTGGCGTGTCAAAATTGTGATTCGTGGCTGGTCGATCATCGGTTCAGGCGCCGCCTCGTCTGTCACCATTGCGGCTTCTCGATGCCGCCGCCGGCGGTCTGCCCGCAATGCGATGCCAAGGAGTCGTTCGCGCCGATCGGACCCGGCGTCGAGCGATTGCAGGAAGAAGTCGCGAGCCTGTTTCCGCATGCGCGCACCATCGTGCTGTCGAGCGACCTTTTTGAATCGGTCGAGCGTCTGCGCGAGGAACTGGAAGGCGTCGCCGAAGGCCGCTTCGACATCATCATCGGCACGCAGCTTGTCGCAAAGGGCCATCACTTCCCGAAGCTCAATCTCGTCGGCGTCATCGATGCCGATCTTGGATTGGCGAATGGCGATCCGCGCGCGGCCGAGCGCACGTTCCAGCTTCTGCATCAGGTGGCCGGCCGCGCCGGGCGCGAAACAGGATACGGGCAGGGCTTCCTGCAGACGCATCAGCCCGAACATCCGGTGATGCGGGCGATCATTTCCGGCGACCGCGCCGCCTTCTACGACACCGAGATCGCCTCGCGCGAAGCAACCGGCTATCCGCCATTCGGACGGTTGGCGGCGCTGGTCATTTCAGGTGGCGATCGGCACGAGACCGAGAGCTTTGCGCGCAAGCTCGCGGCGGCTTCACCGCTCGATGAAAGCGTGCGCGTGCTGGGGCCTGCCGAAGCGCCGCTCGCCGTGGTGCGCGGGCGCTATCGTTTTCGCCTGCTCATCAAGTCGCCGCGCAATTACGATCTCTCGCATTTCATGCGCGGCTGGCTGGCGAATGCGCCGAAGACACGCGGTAGTTTGAAGCTGGAAGTCGATATCGATCCGCAGAGTTTTTTTTAGAGAAAGATGGAAGATGAATGATGAGCAGCCTTTCTTAAACAGTTTGGAATTGCTGCGACCTGATTTTTTCGACGGCAACGCCGAGGCGATCGCAAAAAGGCTGATTGGGGTCTTTCTGATTGTAGATCATGGTATTGGCTTTCCCGCTGGGGGAAAAATCATTGAAACAGAGGCTTACGATGAAGATGATCCAGCGTCGCACTGTTATCGCGGCTTTAATTATGAGCCTCAACACAAGAGCAGGCCGATGCTACTTCGGGGAGGAAATGCCTATGTTTATGCAGAGTGCTGCTTAAACTTCGTTTGCGGCGAAAAAGGATTTGGAAGCGCAGTCTTACTTCGAAGCTTGGTGCCGATCTGGGGCAAAGAAGCAATGCGTATTCGGCAAGTGCCCTACGATCTCGAAGCCGCGAACGACGATAGGCGGCTTTGTTCTGGTCCGCAGCGGCTGGGGGCGGCGCTGGGCGTAACTTACAAGCACAACGAGGCGTCGCTTTTTGCGGCGCCATTTCGGCTATATGAGCGTCTCACTGAACCGCGCATTGCGATTAGGCCACGCGTCAGAGTTAAAAAATTTATCGAAGGTAACCGCAGCGCGCTACCCGAAGAATTGAAAGAGAAAGCTGTAAAGCGATTGTTGCGTTTTGTTGACGAGGCGGAAGGCGAGTATGTCAGCGACGTGTTTTAGTTGAAATCCGAATCCGCCGGAGGATACATCTTTGCTATCGCGATTTTACTTGAAGCTCGCAGCGGCGTTGTTCTTCTCCGCTCACTATAGCCTATCTCCCGCCTTTGCCGCACCTCAGGATCAGGACGCAAAGGTCCGTCAGGTCATCGACGGCGCGATAAAGCCAATCATCGCGCAATATGCCATTCCCGGCATGGCCGTGGGTGTGACGATCGACGGCAAGCGATACTTCGTCGAGTATGGCGATGCCGCGATCAATCCGAAAGTTGCCGTCACGCGCGACACGCTGTTCGAGCTGGGATCGATCAGCAAGACGTTCACTGCAACGCTCGCAACTTACGCCGAGATCGAAGGCAAGCTGTCGCTGAAGGAGAGTGTCAGTGCTTACATGCCCGCGTTCAAGGGCAGTGCGCTCGACAATGTCCGCGTACTCGATCTTGCAACGCATACGACCGGCGGCTTTCCGCTTCAGTTGCCGGGCGATGTGAAGAACGCCAAGCAGCTCATCGCCTATTTCAAATCGTGGAAGCCGCAATACACGCCCGGCACCCATCGCACCTATGCCAATCCGAGCGTCGGCCTTCTCGGCATGATCGCGGCGAAATCGCTCGGCGCGAGCTTTCAGGTTTCGGCGGAGCGCCTGTTTGCCGACCTCGGGCTCAAGCGCACCTATATCGTCGTGCCCGCGTCGGAAATGAAATCCTACGCATGGGGCTATTCGCGCGACAACAAGCCGAGTCGCGTGTCTCCCGCTCTGCTGGCGTTCGAAGCCTATGGCGTGAAGTCGAATGCCGTCGACATGCTTCGCTTTCTCGAAGCGAATATGGGTGTCGGCGCTGTGCCGTCGAAGCTTGCGCGTGCGCTGGAGGCCACCCGCACCGGCTATTTCCGCTCGGGCGAACTGATTCAGGATCTCATCTGGGAGCAATATCCCTGGCCGGTTGCGCCGGAGACAATCGCCGCCGGCAACGCATCGCAAATGGCGCTGAAGTCGCATCCGGCGACCGCCATCAACCCGCCGATGCCGCCGCGCGGCGATGTGCTGCTCAACAAGGCCGGATCGACCAACGGCTTCGGCGCCTATGTCGCATTTGTGCCGGAGAAGAAGATCGGCATCGTCTTGCTGGCGAACCGGATTTATCCGAATGACGTGCGCGCCAAGGCTGCGTTGCAGGTATTATCGCGTTTGGCGGAGTGATCCGCGTTTCTCCGCTCATTCCCGCGAAGGCGTGCGCTTTGAATCGCCGTCATTCCGGGACGCGCGTGAAACGCGCGGGCCCGGAATCCAGTTTATATCGGTGTGGTTTCTGGATTTGGGGTTCGCGGGCGTGCGCCCGCGCCCCGGAACGACCGACGAAAGAGTTTCCCGGGCACGGACAGTCAGCCCGCCATCTTCAGCGCGCGCTCCACACTCGGCACATAATGCACCGAGCGCCCCCGCAAACCTGGCAGCTTGAACGCGCGGCGCAGATGCGGGCGCACGCCGGCGAAATACACTTTTGTGCCGGCCTTGTGCAGACGATGCACGAAGCGTTCAAGCGCGGCCGCAGCGGTGATGTCGATAAACGGCACATCCGAGAAATCGAGGATGAAGATTCGTGGCGGACTCACAACGCGATCGAAAATCAGATTCACGCGCGCTGTCGCACCGAAAAAGAAGGCGCCGCTGATGCGGTACACCATCACATCGTCGGGCAACGCATTGTTGGCATAGGCAGGGCGATCGTTGGCGCTGTCGGATACGTCATCGCGAACAAGCTTCGGTCCACCATCGACATCGATCGATTCGGCCATCCGGTGCATGAACAGGAACGCGCCGAGGACGACGCCGACGGCAATGCCTGTGAGCAGATCGACGAAGATCGTCAGCAGGAATGTCGCGAGCAGAATCAATGCATCGGCAAACGAGGTGCGCAGTAACAGCGCGAATTCGGTGCGATCCGCCATGCCCCAGGCGACGACCACCAGCACGCCAGCCAGCGCCGCCAGCGGGATATAGGCGACGAGCGGCATCGCCACGAGGACGAAGATCAGGAGATAAGCCGAATGCAGCATGCCCGCGACCGGGCCGCGGGCGCCGGCGCGGATGTTGGTGGCCGTGCGTGCAATCGTTCCAGTGACCGGCACGCCGCCGCAGACGGCGGAGGCGACATTGCCGACCCCTTGCGCCACCAATTCGCTGTTGGATCTGTGACGTCGCCCCGACATGCCATCGGCGACGACAGCGGACAGAAGAGACTCGATTGCGCCCAGCAATGCGATCGCGATCGCATCCGGGAGTACGGCGCGAACTTTTTCAAGACTGAAGGCGGGTATCGCCGGCGCCGGAAGTCCGGATTGAATGACGCCGAAACGCGAGCCGATGGTCTCGACATGAAGACCGAGCAACGCGGTGATGGTCGTCGCTGCGACCACGGCGATCAGCAGCGCCGGCCAATTCGGCCGCAGGCGGCGCACGATGAAAATCGCGGCAATCGAAAAAATCGACAACGCGACCGTCATTGGATTGATGGTGCCGATCGCCTGCCACAGCGCGCCGATCTTCGGTAGCGTCTCGGCCGGTTCGTGCGCCAGCTTGAGGCCGAACAGGTCGCGCAGTTGCGTGATCAGAATGATGACGGCGATGCCGGCGGTGAAGCCGACGGTCACGGGATAGGGAATGTATTTGACGTAGGTGCCCAGCCGCAGAAAGCCGATGGTGACGAGAATCAGTCCGGCGATGATCGTTGCCAGCACCAGCCCGTCGTAGCCGTGACGTTCGACCGTGAGGGCGACGAGGCCGATAAAGGCCGCGGCCGGCCCTCCGATCTGAAAGCGGCTGCCGCCGAGCAGGGATATCAAAAAACCGCCGACGATGGCGGTGTAAAGTCCCCGTTCCGGGCTGACCCCCGCGCCGATGGCGATGGCCATCGACAGCGGGAGCGCAACAATGGCGACGGTCAGCCCCGCAAGGGCGTCGGCGCGGAACCCTTCAATGCCATACCCTTCCCGCAGCACCGTAATGAGCTTTGGCGTGAAGAGATCGGCAAAGGTCGGTTCGCTGCGGCCCCTGGGCGCAGAAGCAGTCGCGTTCATCCTCATCCTCGGGAAACAGCGAATGGAGGTTCGCTGTTTGTAGCCGATTTGCTCGCGTTTTGGTTACGCGATCCGGAGAATGTCTGCCCTGCAGGGGCGCGCCTTGGATCAGGTGACCAGCTTCAGGCCGATGATGCCGGTGAAAATCAGTCCGACGCATCCCAGCCGGAGCGCGGTCGCGGGCTCGGCAAATAGTATGATGCCGAGAATAACGGTCCCGATTGCGCCGATGCCGGTCCAGACCGCATAGGCGGTGCCGACTGGCAGCGTTTTCAGCGCCAGCCCCAGAAAGGTCAGGCTCAGGATCATCGCCAGGACGGTGCCGACCGTGGGCCAGAGTTTCGAGAAACCGTCGGTGTATTTCAGGCCGATGGCCCAGCCGATTTCAAGAAGGCCAGCAATGAACAGGTAGGTCCAAGCCACAACAGTTACTCCCTCAGGAGCCATTCGCGCGAAGCGAACGGTGCTCTGGCAGGGCCGTCCCTGCGGATTTTGGAAAGCGCGAGGTCGTCC
Source organism: Pseudomonadota bacterium (assembly GCA_023423415.1). Taxonomy (GTDB): domain Bacteria; phylum Pseudomonadota; class Alphaproteobacteria; order Rhizobiales; family Xanthobacteraceae; genus Pseudorhodoplanes. The sequence continues at coordinate 17,908 of JAFAFP010000201.1, forward strand.
TCGCCACCGAGAGATAGGACAAGGGGAACGATAGTCAATCGTACCGGAACCGGCCCAAGTCGCCCCTTGCGACGATAGGCCCTCAGAAAGCGCACGTTTTCGACCAATTCTGGCTGTGCACAATATTGCACATGCGGGGCTGGCGTGTTAGCAACCGCTCGATTTTGCTGGGGTTCCGGGACTTTTCGTGATGCTCCGCAAGATCGGAATTCCCCTTGAATACCAATGGTTTGCGCCGCCGCTGGGGCGACGGTATCAAGCTTGCGGATTTGAAAGTAGCTAAACGGGTCAATGGCAAGCGAACAACCGATTGTCGCCGGTGTGGCGGGGCGTTACGCAACCGCCCTTTTCGACCTCGCGCTTGAAGAGAAAGCGCTGGATAAAGTGCGGGCCGATCTCGACCGGTTCGACGAGCTCGTGGCCAGCAGCGCGGATCTCAACCGCCTGGTGCGCAGCCCTGTCTTCACCGCCGACGAGCAGGTGAAGGCGCTTGAGCCGGTTCTGCAGCAGGCGAAGATTGACGGCATCGCCGCCAATTTCGTGAAGCTGGTGGCCTCCAACCGGCGGCTGTTCGCGATCCGTGGAATTATCAAGGCGTTTCGCGCGCTGGTGGCAGCCCATAAGGGCGAAGTCGCGGCCAAGGTCACGGTCGCTGAGCCCCTGTCGGACCAGCATCTCGCGTCGCTTAAGAGCACCCTCAACGCGGTGACGGGCAAGGATGTCGACCTTCAGGTTGACGTCGATCCGACGATCATCGGCGGCCTCATCGTCAAGCTGGGCAGCCGTATGGTCGATACCTCGCTTCGCACCAAACTCAATTCGATCAAGACTTCCATGAAAGAGGCTCGCTGATGGACATCCGCGCCGCAGAAATTTCCGCGATCCTGAAGGATCAGATCAAGAACTTCGGTCAGGAGGCGGAAGTCTCCGAAGTCGGCCAGGTTCTGTCGGTCGGTGACGGTATCGCCCGCGTTTACGGCCTCGACAACGTCCAGGCCGGTGAGATGGTCGAGTTCGAGAATGGCACGCGCGGCATGGCGCTGAACCTCGAAAGCGATAACGTCGGTATCGTTATTTTCGGCGCCGACCGCGAAATCAAGGAAGGCCAGACCGTCAAGCGCACCGGCGCCATCGTTGACGCGCCGGTCGGCAAGGGCCTGCTCGGCCGCGTGGTCGATGCGCTCGGCAACCCGATCGACGGCAAGGGCCCGATCAAGGCCGACAAGCGCATGCGCGT
>JAFAFP010000204.1 GCA_023423415.1 Pseudomonadota bacterium
CGGTTGGCGATGTAGCGCACCGGGTCGATCGGCTCATGCGTCGGGCCGGATGTAATCAACACCCGTTTGCCGGCAAGCGGCCTTGCCGCGCCTGTCGATGCCAGGATTCCTGCCGCCGCTTCGGCAATCTCCAGGGGTTCGGCCATACGGCCCGTCCCTGCTTCGCCGCTTTCGGCCATCTCGCCGTCATTGGGGCCGATCAGGTGCGCGCCGTCAGCAACAACACGGGCGACGTTGCGCTTCGTTGCCGCGTGACGCCACATCATCGGATTCATCGCCGGCGCGAGCAGGGTCGGCTTGTCGGTTGCCAGCAGTACGGCGGTTGCAAGATCGTCGGCATGACCGTTGGCCATCCTGGCGATCAGATCCGCTGTGGCCGGAGCGATGACAATGAGGTCGGTGTCGCGCGCCATGCGGATATGGCCGACGTCGAATTCGCTTTGCGGATCGAACAGGTCGGTGAAGGCGCGCTCCCCGGCCAGTGCACCGACCGACAGCGGCGTTACGAACTCATGCGCCGCTTTCGTGAGAATGCAGCGGACATGCGCTCCGCGCTCCCGCAGCCGCCGGATCAGATCGAGCGATTTATAGGCAGCGATGCCGCCACCTATGATGAGGAGAATGCGCTTGCCGGTCATGCGAGGTTACGCCGATCCTTCAACCGTTAGCACATAACGCGGACACCCGCCGGAACAAGGTGCGAACGGCCACGCATCTTTAAGGTCGCAGGGCATCAGTGAATAAGCCAGGCAATGTAGGCCAGCAGGCCGGCAATCACCCAAAGTGCAATTGCCGTCCAGCGGCTGCGGCGCGCTTCAGCTCGGCCAATATTAGCCACCGTTTCCGGGGCCAGCACGATGCCGTTGCGGGTCGCAGCGTCGAGCTGCTCCACCAGCACCGCACCACGGGAGAGCAGCCCCGGCATCGCACCCATGAAGCGTCCGATTTCCATCGTTCCTTCCACTGCGCCGGCGACGCGCCCCACGGGACCAAGATGCCGTTCGATCCATTCGCGGACAACGGGCTCGGCTGTGGTCCACATGTCGAGTTTCGGATCGAGCGAACGCGCCACGCCTTCGACCACAACCATGGTCTTTTGCAGCAGCAACAGTTCGGGCCTCGTGCGCATGTCGAACAGTCCGGTGACTTCAAACAGGAGCATCAGCAGCTTCGACATCGAGATTTCGTCGGCCGATCGCTTGTGGATCGGTTCGCCGATGGCGCGGATTGCCTGCGCAAAATCATCGATGGAATGGTGCGAGGGGACGTAGCCGGCTTCGAAATGCACTTCGGCGGCGCGCCGGTAATTACGCGTGATGAAGCCGTAGAGAATTTCCGCGAGGAAGCGGCGTTCCTTGACGCCGAGCCGCCCCATAATGCCGAAATCGACGGCAACGATCCTGCCATCGGCATCGACGAACAGATTGCCCGGATGCATGTCTGCATGGAAGAAGCCGTCGCGCAAGGCGTGACGCAGGAAGCTCTGGATCACAGCGCACGCCAGTTGCTTGAGGTCGTAACCTTTGGCCTCCAGCGCCGCGCGATTGGACAGGTGCGTGCCGTCGATCCATTCCAGCGTCAGCACTTCCCGTGCGGTGCGATCCCAGTCTACGGTCGGCACGCGGAAATCCGGGTCGTCTTTTGTGTTCTCCGCCATTTCGGAGAGTGCTGCGGCTTCAAGACGCAGATCCATCTCCAGCAGCACCGAACGGCGCATGGTTGCCGCCGTCTCGACCATGCGCAGCCTTTGCGCCTCAGCGGAAAATGCTTCGGCCGTACGAGCTGCGAAGGCGAACGCGTCCTGATCAATCTTGAACCGGCGCTCGACACCTGGCCGCAGGACCTTGACTGCGACCGGCTTCAAACCGTCTCTGGTTTGAACTTGCGCGCGATGCACCTGCGCAATCGAGGCAGCCGCAACCGCCGGTCCCAGCGAAGCGAAAATGTCCTTCAAGGGGCGGCCGAAAGCGCGTTCGATCGTGGCGATCGCCTCGGCCTGCGGAAACGGCGGCATCCGATCCTGAAGGCTTTCGAGTTCCTCCGCGACTGTAACGCCGACAATGTCGGGCCGGGTCGCGAGGAACTGTCCAAGCTTCACATAGGTCGGGCCAAGACGTGTCAGCGCCGCGGCGAGGCGTCCGGCGTGGCTGGCCTTGGTCGGCCGCTCGATCAGTCGCGCGGCTCGCAAGCCGATGCGCGCGCCAATGGGCAGCAGGGTCGGATCGACCTGACTGAATACGCCCTCTCGGGCAAAGACATAGCCGGCGCGCACGAGCCGGACGGAGTGGGTGAGAGCAGAAATCACAGGGTCATTCGCAAGGGTTTGGCCGCGCTCACAGGCGCCAGCCGGAATGCAACGCGACGATGCCGCCGGTCATCTTCGTATACGAGACACGCGAAAAGCCGGCGTCTCTGATCATCGACGCGAACACTTCCGGCTTCGGGAATTTGCGGATCGATTCGACAAGATAGCGATAGGATTCGGCGTCTCCTGTCACCACGCGCCCGATCGCCGGGATCGCGTTGAACGAATACATGTCGTAAATTGTGTCGAGGCCTGGAACGTCGACGGACGAGAATTCAAGACACAGGAAATGTCCGCCCGGCCGTAACACGCGATAGGCTTCGCGGAGCGCTGAGTCGATCCGCGGGACATTGCGGATGCCAAACGCGATGCTGTAGGCATCATATGTACAGTCGGGTAGCGGCAATTTTTCCGCGTTCGCTTCCACGAAAGTCACGGCATAATCCAGCCCGCGCTTCTCCGCACGCTCGCGCCCGACCTCCAGCATGCCGCCATTGATGTCCAGGATGGTGGCATGGGTATCAGCGCCGCCAGCTTCGATCACCCGGAAGGCGATGTCTCCCGTGCCGCCTGCGACATCGAGCAGCCGGAAGTTGCGATCGCCCTTCGGCGGGTTGATTGCGGTAACCAGTGCATCCTTCCAGGCCCGGTGCAGGCCGGCGGACATCAGGTCATTCATCAGGTCATAGCGACGCGCGACCGAGTGGAAAACATCGTCCACCAGCCGCTGCTTCTCCTCCAGCGGCACGCGCTGGAAGCCGAAATCCGCCTCTTTTGTCGTCTGTTTGCTCATGACCTGCCCTAGCGCATGATCCTGCGAAATGAAATCGCTTCGCAGACAAGATCATGCGCGAAGTCAATACGTTAGCGCTCGCTCGGACGCAAAAGCCTGTGTCCAGTTTTTTTGCTGAGCGCGCGCGGACGGCGGACGATAGCCCAGCCGGGACAGACACGCTACAAAGCGCCTTGCCCCTCGGTTAACGGCCTGCCTCAGACCCGGTCGATAGCAGATAGACAGACGCCCGCAATGCCTGAATTACCCGAAGTCGAAACCGTCCGGCGCGGACTCGCCCCGGTGATGGAAGGCGCTCGATTTGAAAAGGTCGAGGCGCGGCGCCCTGATCTGCGCTGGCCTCTTCCGAAGGATTTCGTGGCGCGGCTGGAAGGTCAGACGGTGACCGGGCTTGGCCGTCGCGCAAAATATATCCTGGCCGATCTATCGTCCGGCGACGTGCTGCTGATGCATCTGGGTATGTCCGGCTCGTTCCGCGTGCTGGCGGCTGGAGACGAGCAGGCGCCGGGTGACTTCCATCACGAGCGCTCGAAGCTTGCCGCGCACGACCATATCGTCTTCCACATGTCGAATGGCGGAAGCGCTACTTTCAATGATCCGCGCCGGTTCGGCTGTATGAAGATCGTGCCGCGTGCACACCTTGAGCAGGAGCCGCTGTTGCGTTCGCTCGGGCCCGAGCCGCTCGGCAACGCTTTCGATGCGGCGATGCTGGCGAAAGCCTGCGCCGGCAAGAAGACCAGCCTGAAGGCGGCTTTGCTCGACCAGCGCGTGGTCGCCGGTCTCGGCAATATTTATGTCTGCGAGGCCTTGCATCGTTCGCATCTGTCGCCGAAGCGCAAGGCGTCAACGATCGCCGGACGCAACGGCGGGGTGACCGAGCGCTCCATCGCGCTGGTGACGTCGATTCGCGATGTGCTGAATGACGCCATCACTGCGGGCGGCTCATCCTTGCGCGACCATCGGCGGACCGATGGTGAGCTGGGCTATTTCCAGCACTCCTTCCGCGTTTACGACCGGGAGGGTGAGGCCTGCCCGACGCCTGGATGCAACGGGACGATCAAGCGCATGGTGCAGGGCGGCCGTTCAACATTCTATTGTCCGGTCTGCCAGAAGTAGCGGGTCGACGGCTCATGCGGCTTTGGGCTTGTCCGGGTTGTTGCCGCGCCGCTCGTGCAGCGAAGCCAGCACCTCTTCGGCTTGCTTCTTGTAGGCGAGATGAAGCTGCTCGAGATCCTTGTCAGACAAATCTTCGGCCGTTGCAAGTTTGTTGTCGGCGCCACGCAGCTGAATGATCAACTCCGCAAGCTTGACCTGCATTGCTGCTGTGTCGCGGTTCTGTGTGTTCTGGATCAGGAACACCATGAGAAATGTGATGATGGTGGTCGAGGTATTGATCACCAATTGCCAGGTATCGCTGAAGCCGAACAAAGGTCCGCTGATTGCCCATGCAATCACGATGGTCACGGCAATCAGGAAAGTGACGGGTTTTCCCGCCCAATGTGAAATCAGACATGCTGATTTTGCGAACCAGCCTTGCTCTGACGAAGATGCCTGTCTGGAGACGTGCTCTCTCAAGATATTTGTATGGACGATGGCATCCGTTGTTTTTGTCGCTTTTTGCCGCGCCATTGTTTCGCTCCCGATCCGGCCGTGGGCACGCGCCATTCAACGAATGACCCATGGAGCAGGTTCCTGAAAGGAACCTATTGGGCCGCTTGAAGGTTCTCCGGATAAGCATATCCGTACGCGAAGGAGACCGTATTATGTTTGGCTGGGCTTTGACGTTTCTTGTTGTTGCGTTGATTGCTGCGGTTCTAGGTTTTGGTGGGATCGCGACGTTTGCGGTCGATATCGCGAAGATCATCTTCTTTGTCGCAATCGTACTGTTTGTGATCTCGGCTGTCGTCGGTCTTGTGCGCGGCCGCTCGACAACCGCGCCCTAGAGATCCCGATCGCAGTAACAATAAAAAAAGCCACGCTTCCGAGCGTGGCTTTTTTATTCGGGTGCAACGCTGCTCAGCTATCGTTGCCCATCAGCACCGCCCGCGTCGCATGATCCGGTCCAAACTCATCGACATTATCGATCTGCAGCAGTTTGGCGAGCCGGGTTCGTGCGCGGTTCACGCGGCTCTTGATCGTACCGACCGCGCATTCGCAGATATCGGCTGCTTCCTCATATGAGAAGCCTGAAGCGCCCACCAGGATGAGGGCTTCACGCTGCTCTGCCGGCAATTGCGCCAATGCGGTGCGGAATTCCTGAAATTCCACCCGCCCGAGCTGGTCGGGATGCGATTTCAAGGTTTCTGCAAAACTGCCGTCTGCATCCTCCACCTCGCGCCGCCGTTTGCGGTATTCCGATCGGAACAGGTTGCGAAGGATGGTGAACAGCCACGCCGGCATGTTCGTGCCCGGCTGGAACGAGTGAATGTTGGCAAAGGCGCGCAGGATAGTCTCCTGGACCAGGTCGTCCGCCCGGTCCACGTTGCCGGACAGCGAGATGGCGAACGCGCGCAAACTTGGAATGGCAGCCAGGATCTGATCTCGCAGAGCTGGATCGACATTCATTCGGATTTTCCCTCCGACGGTTTGTCGAGCTGTTTCAGGAGCTCCGCAAAACGATCAGGCACGCCTTCCTGCACGACGTCGTCGTAGATCGCTCTCAGTTGCTGACCGATCTTGGACTGGATTTCCCGGTTAAGACCGGATGCGTTCTTCTGGTTCGGAGCGTCCGGCTGCATCGATGGAGACTGTCCTGGTTTGCGTGTTCTCATTTCGTCCTCGCCGGTCTGGAAAGGCAGCACCGGTCCCCAGTACGTCTGGTCGTAATGCGTCTTTATTCAAAAGGTTCCGCGGAGGGGAACTTTTTTTGATAAAAGGTGTTGGATCGCAGATTCAGTCCAATGGGAGGGATTTCGTGTCCGCTTCACAAGCTATTGCACCTTACCTGCCGTTCCTGCGGCGCTATGCCCGTGCCTTGACGGGTAATCAGGCCTCGGGGGATGCCTATGTGGCGGCAGCCTTAGAGGCGCTGATCGAGGATACGTCAGTATTGGACCGGGTTTCGTCTCCGCGCGTCGCCCTTTACAGGCTGTTCAGCAAGATATGGAATTCCGTCGTGGTTAACGCCGAGGGCGGCCCGGACGATAACACGCTCCCGGCCGAGCAGCGGCTGAGCCAGATCACCCCCCGGCCGCGTCAGGCGTTCCTTCTGGTGGCGCTCGAAGGCTTTTCCGAAGCCGATGCAGCCACCATTCTGGATGTCGATATCCCGACATTGCGGCAACTGGTTGAGGAATCCGGCCGCGAACTGGCGGCTGAGATCGCGACAGACGTGCTCATCATCGAAGATGAACCATTTATCGCCATGGACCTCGAGGGGCTGGTTGAAAGCCTCGGTCATCGGGTCCTTGGCGTCGCGCGCACGCATTCGGAAGCCGTGACGCTTGCCAAGGCCAAACGCCCTGGCCTCATTCTGGCCGACATCCAGTTGGCTGACGGCAGTTCAGGCCTTGACGCGGTAAACGAGTTATTGCGGTCGTTTGAAGTGCCGGTGATTTTCATCACCGCTTATCCGGAACGATTCCTCACGGGCGAACGGCCGGAGCCGGCCTTCCTCATCGCCAAACCATTCCAGCCGGCGACAGTGTCGGCGGTGATCAGTCAGGCTTTGTTCTTTGAGCGCAATGCGCGCCGCCGCGAGCGTCGCGCGTCCTGAGCCAAATCGTGCGAGGAAATGTCCAACGGCCGGATGAAAATCCGGCCGTTTTCATTGCGCGCCGTTTGCTTATTTTCCGGAGGAATCGGCGCTCGTTGCGGCTTTGCGCGAGCCCATTGAAAAGCCCAGAAGCAGTGCCTCGAACACCATCGCGATACGCTGATCGCGCGTCATGCTGGCGATATCGGGTTCTGAACTCTCTATCGGCGGTTCAGCGGACGTGCCCCGGCCAATCAGACGCGGTACGAAATATGCGGCGACCGCAACCGCCAATAGGATGAGCGCAATAGCAAGGCGAGCCCATATCGGCCCCAATGCGACTTCGAGCGCCATCATCGCCGCTGAGGCCCCATAGAACACCGCCGCAATCGCCGCGGCGCCGGCGATTGCGAGCGACACGATCTGGCGGCGGATGGCCGTTATGGGACCGTCCAGCACATTGCCGACGAGATCCGATATCGCCACGGTCGTCACTCCCGCGGGCGTGCGAGACCTGCGATAAACCCAATGCCCGCCGCGATAGCGAGCGTCAGCAACGGGCGGTGGTCGATTTCCGAGGCTATTCGTCTCAGGGCGCTATTGCCGAATCGCGCGACCTCATCGCTTGCCGACTTTGCATCGGACTCCATGCGGCCAGCGATCCGACCTGTCAGTCCGGTTATGGCGTTCCGCATGGCGTCACCCGCCCCTTCGGCGGCGTGCGTTGCGCTTTGTTTGGTCATCCGATTGAGGTCGGCGATTTTGGTTTCCAGCATCGCCATCATGTCATCGACTTCAGCACGCATGGCGGCGATATCATCGGCAACCATGTGTTTGCCGACTCTGCTGGTGCGTGCCGATGCATGCCTGCGGCCGCGTGTTGCAGAGCCGTTGCGACGCCTTGTTTTGGTGCCGGTTTCCGTTCGGGTTTGCGCCATCGCTCCCTCCGCGTGCTTGACGAACATTTTGATCAAGGCCAACGCGGTGGAACCTGCATTGTTCCGGGCGCGCAGTCTTAGCCGTATTCCAGGAAGGGCATATCCATCAAAAAAAGGCGCAGCCGGCATGAACGCCGACCGCGCCATTACTATCGCCGACCGAGCACGAGGGGGAGGGGATGACGGCCGGCTGCTGACCTAATTCCTGACCCATAGGATCGTTCCGTGATCCGGTGGGAAGTCGATCACTCGCGATTCTGTTCGAAAACTCTCTGGATCGAGCAATTTTCTGGAAACGACTACGTATCTCTCACGTTGGAACTGCGTTGAATGCTCCGAGTTATCGCGGACATTGTGGAGTGAGCCCGACCGTCGCAGATCGGCGTTGTGCGATGGATCAAGATGATTGGTGGTACCTGTGAGGGGGTCGGAACGCGAAAATGGTGAACGCAAACGCGTGCGGAAAGGCAAGAAGTCGCCGGACCGGACGCTTCAGAAAGAGGTGCCAGCCTCAAAGAGCCCCGGTCGAAAGCAAGCTTCATCCCGAAAGGCTCCAATCCCGGAAACACAAATTGCCATTCTGGCTCATGAGCTTGAGAAGCATGCAGTCACGCGCCGTAGGTTGAAGCATGCGCGCACACGAAACCGTAAACTCACATTGGAATGCGAGGCCCTGAAGGAACGATTTGAAACGGCGCTCCGTGGTGCGCAAATTCACGCCTTCTCTCAAGATCGTGAGCTTCACTACACGTGGATATCAGGGCCGCGCGGCGATGAAGTCGTTGGACGAATGCTCGGCCGCACCGACGAGGAACTTTGGTCGTCTCCTGAATTGCAGGCCGCGATTGCTGTAAAGCGGCGCGTTCTGGAGACGGGCGTGCCCGAGGATTGCGAAGTCTCGTACATCACGCCGGAACGACGCGCGCTTTTTTCGCTTCACATTGATCCGGTCTTTGCAGCCGATGGATCGATAAGCGGGATCCTGTGTTCCGCTGTCGATATCAGTCGGATTCGCGCAATGGAAAGCGAGCAGCAGCGTAACGAAGAACTGGCGACGGCCGTGCAGAGATACGAGCTCGGATTGCGAGGTTCTAATGTCACGGTGTTCACGCAGGATACCGACCTGAGATACACATCGGTCAGCAAGCCGATGTTTGGTCACGACAATGATCAGATGCCGGGCAAGACCGATGAGGAACTGCTCGCAGGTCAGCACGCGGACACTGTCATCGCATTGAAGCGCCAGGTTTTGGACAAAGGCATCCCGCTGAATGCCGAATTGCGTCTCGAGAGCATGGGTGAGGCACTTTGGTACGATTTTCATATCGAACCGATGCGGGATGTTTCAGGCACGCTCATCGGACTGACCGGAGCGGCGGTCGATATCACGGATCGCAAGGAGGCGGAGGCGCATCTGCGCCTTCTGCTGCGCGAGTTGACCCACCGATCCAAGAATCTTCTGGCTGTGATTCAGGCCATGGCGCGGCAGACCGCGCGGCATAGCGGCAACATCGCCACTTTCCTGGAGCGGTTCAGCGCGCGTGTTCAGGCGCTCGCGCGGTCGCACGATCTTCTCGTTGCCGAAGGATGGCACGGCGCCTCGCTGAACGATCTCGTGCGCTCGCAGCTCGCCTATTACATCGACGGTCAGCCCAGTCAGGTATCGATCGGAGGGCCGGATATTCAGCTCAAACCAGAAGCCACCCAAAGTCTCGGGCTTGCGTTGCATGAGCTTGCTGCCAATGCAGCCAAGCATGGAGCGCTGTCCAAACATGGAGGACGTGTGCAGGTCACGTGGCAGGCGGCCGAGGGCGGCATCGAACTCTTATGGCGAGAGACGAAGGGGCCGAAAGTCAGCGAGCCGAAACGTCGCGGATTCGGCAGCATGGTGATCGAGCAGAATCTGGCGCGGGCCATCGATGCCGAAGTGAGCCTCGATTTTGCGGCCGAAGGCCTTGTCTGCCGGGTCGCCGTTCCGCAGGCCCAGATCACAGGCCGTTCCTGAAGACGGGAACACCTTTCCGTTTGGGGCGTTGTTGGCCCGGAATTGATATCCGGGCCGCGTGCTCGTGATGTCAGTGCCGAATACTGACAATTCGACATAAAATGAGATCGGTCATGTGGCGTAAAACAGCGTACGCCCTAAGCGGGCTCGTCTTGGCTGGCGCGGTGGCCTATGGGCTTTCCTCGATCGATATCCGTTCGAATTCAACAAATTTTGATCTCCGATGGCTCTATCCCTCGGCCAAGGCCGATCGAGAGCCCGTCCGGCAACTCCAGCCATCAGACTATGTTGTGATGGCTTTCAATGTGCCCTCGGCAAACACCACAATCGTTGCGAGGGGGCCGACGCTGAGCCGGGTTGAAGAAAGCTTCGCACGTGTCGAGTTCAGTTCAGTTCAGGTGCCTCGCATTCGCGTGCGAACGATTCCGGTCAGTCCGGTGCGAACGGTGCCGAATGAGGACAGGCAGGATACGAAAGACAAGAGGAAATTGATGGTTGGCTGTGAGCCTGCATTCAGTCCTGTGACCATGCCCTCACTCGCGCATATCAGCGCGCGTTGTGATGCGTAATCGAGTGACTGTATCCGGTATCAAAAGACAAAGGGCCGGATGAAAATCCGGCCCTTTGTATTTGCAAACGGTTTTGCTTCAGCGTGCTAGATGCGACCCAATAGCAAGAGAATCAACACCACAACGAGGATGACGCCGACGATTCCGGATGGTCCGTAACCCCAACCACGACTGTAACCCCAATTCGGAATCGCGCCGATCAGCAGCAATATGAGGATGATGATAAGAACAGTACCAAGCGTCATTGCGGCCGCCTCCCAGTATCAATTGCGCTATCTGAAATGAACGCGACGCGCTCCGCCGGGTTCCGCCATCACGAAAATAAGCCTAAATCAGAAGGCGGAACCGAACCGTAAGCGCATACGTTCAGCAAGCCTGCGTTCTTGCTGTGCATCATTCAATTCGAAATCCCTTGGACTGGCTTCAATGCGTGCTGTCACCGTGCTCCCGGGTATTCCCAATTCCGTCACGCTCGATGACGTTGCGGAGCCGCCGTTCGAGGACGGCGAGATTCTGGTTCGCACGGTCGCGCTTGGCATTTGCGGTACCGATCACGAAATTCTCGAAGGCCTTTATGGCTCCGCTCCTCCGGGAGTGGAGCGGCTGGTGCTGGGGCACGAGTCGCTTGGCGTTGTCGAAGACGCACCAAAAGAAAGTGGCTTTGCAAACGGCGATCATGTCGTCGGCGTCGTGCGCCGCCCTGATCCCGTCCCGTGTCCATCGTGCGCGGCCGGCGAGTGGGATATGTGCCGCAATGGGCGCTACACCGAACGTGGCATCAAGGACCGGAACGGCTTTGGTTCGGAGCGCTTTCGTATCGAACACGGCTTTGCGATGAAGGTCGATCCGGCGCTGGGCGTTGCTGCGGTGTTAATGGAGCCGACCAGCATCGTCGCCAAGGCGTGGGACCACGTGGAGCGCATTGGCCGCCGGTCCAATTGGTGGTCAGCCAACAACCTCCTGGTCACAGGAGCTGGCCCGATCGGTTTGCTTGCGGCGATGATGGGTGTGCAACGCAATCTTCAAGTACACGTGCTCGATCGCAACGCCACAGGACCGAAGCCGGAGCTGATCGGTGACCTGGGCGCCGAACATCATCCAAGCGTCGAATCGTTGTGTGACCTTCAGTTTGACATTGTCATGGAATGCACCGCTGCAACGCCGTTGATCGTCGAGGCGATGAAGCGGTGCGCTCCGTCGGGGATCGTGTGCCTGCTGGGTGTCTCTTCACCCGGTGCCAAGAGCGAGTTCGACATCGGCGGGTTTAACCGCAAACTGGTTTTAAACAACGAGGTCGTATTCGGCGCCGTCAACGCCAACCTTGGTCACTACCGGCAGGCCGCCGACGCGCTGAACCGCGCTGACCGCAAATGGCTCGATCGCCTCATTACCCGCCGGGTCCCCCTGTCGCGTTGGCGTGAGGCATTCACTCCGCAAAAGGGTGAGATCAAGGTCATTCTCAATTTCTCGGAGTTTTGACGACGGTCTGCTTCGCTGATCGGCAGAGGGCGTCAGAATGTCTGCGGGCTCTTAAAAAAATCCGAACCAGAGAAAACCGAACAATAAGCAGACCATGGCGGTGCTGACGATCAGCACCATCAGCACCGGCCGGTCGAGAAAACCCTGCCGTGCTTCAACGGGCGTCAATTTTTCATGATCCGCCTTCTGTCTTGATGCCATAAGGGCCTCCGTTCTCACGTGGGCGTGTCCGGATGTTAACGCCTGTGGCTTGTAGCCGGTTCCTCGCCGAACGTGTCCCGTTGTCACCGGAAAATGCTATGGTTGCGCAGGGCTTCGCTTTCACGTTTAAGGCTGTCTGATTCTTCAGAGGGGGATTGCCAGGTCATGACTTCGACCCTTGTCGTTCTTGCGGTTATTGCGATTGCCGTTTTCTGGGGCATTTCGATTTACAACGGTCTTGTGGCGATGCGTCAGCGCGTCGGCCAGGCTTTTGCCGATGTCGATGTCCAGCTCAAGCAGCGTCACGACCTCATTCCCAACCTGATCGAAACCGTCAAAGGCTATGTCACGCATGAGCGCGAGACGCTGGAGGCTGTGGTTCAGGCGCGCAATGCTGCCATCGCCGCGCAAGGCCCGGCCGCACAGGGCGCCGCAGAGAACGCATTGAGCGGCGCGTTGCGACAGCTCTTCGCTTTGTCCGAGGCCTATCCAGACCTCAAGGCCAGCGCGAATTTCCAGCAACTGCAGAGTGAGCTGTCCGACATCGAAAACAAGATCGCGGCAGCGCGACGCTTCTTCAACAACGCCGTGCAGGAATACAATACGGGCATCGAGAGCTTCCCGGCGGTGTTGGTTGCCGGTTCGCTCGGCTTCCACAAGCGTGAATTCTTCGATCTCGGCGAGGCGCGGCCGCAGCTCGAGCAGGCTCCGCAGGTCAAGTTCTGAGCGAGTGGATGCGGCGGTCCCGCGCCGCCGCTGCGGAGCTGTAAAGCATGGCGGCCTACGGCCTCTATACGCATATCGCGAGCAATCGCCGACGATCGGCGGTGCTGCTGATCGGCCTGTTTTTTCTTGTCTATCTCATGGTCTTTGCCGGCGCCGTGTTCGCCGAGGCATTTCTCGGCGGGCATCGATCGGTCGAAGATATCGTCATGCGGGCCTGGGGCGATCTGATCGTGGCAGTGCCTGTCGCAACGATTGGCACCGCGATCTGGATCGCCATCGCCTATAAGTTTCATCAGGTGATGATCGACGCCCTGACCGGCGGACAAGAGGTGACGCGCGCTGAACAGCCGCGGCTCTATAACCTTCTCGAAAATCTCTGCATCTCGCGCGGCATCACGATGCCGAAACTCAAGATCATGCAAAGCGATGCGCTTAACGCGTTCGCGACCGGCCTGAACGAGAAGCAATATTCGATCACCGTGACGACCGGCCTGCTCGATCGGCTGGACGATGCGGAGATCGAAGCCGTGCTGGCGCATGAACTGACGCATATCCGCAATGGCGACGTGCGGATGATGGTGATTGCCGTCATCATTGCCGGCGTTATCTCATTCTTTGCCGAGTTCTTTTTCCGCGTGATGTTTCGTGGCGGCGTTCGCGGCGGAAGCTCTTCGGGAGACAGCAATCGAAAAGGCGGAGGCGCGGGCGCCGCCATTCTCATCGCCGTCGTGCTGATCGCGGTGGCCTGGTTTCTCTCGCTGGTGATTCGCTTTGCGCTGTCACGTTCACGCGAGTTCCTCGCCGATGCCGGGGCGGTCGAACTGACAAAGAATCCCGACGCCATGATCATGGCCCTGCGAAAGATCGAAGGCCGTGGCGAATTGCCGGGCGTCACTTCGGCGGTGATGGAGATGTGCGTTGACAATCCGCGTTCGGGATTTGCCGATCTGTTCGCATCTCATCCGTCTATTGAGCGGCGTGTGGATGCGCTGGTGCGGATGGCCGGGGGGCACGATCCTGGCCAACTGACGCTACCGGAGCCGGATCATACCGACGCATCGCCGGATCAGGCAGCCGATAGTGCCCAAACCCAACCATCGGCCGGACAACTGCCTCAGTCGGAAGCCACTTCAACGCAAACGAATATGCCGTCCGAAACAATACCCGACGGTCCCTGGGGACCGCGCGGTCAGAACAGATAGCGGCGTTGCGTTGGTCAGGGACGGTAGATGCCCGTGCGAGGGTCGCGCTTGAGCGTCGGATGCTGAGCGCGTTCGGCTTTGCTGGCCACCGGCGACAAGCGAGCGGCCTCAAGCTCTTCGTTGATCCGTTGATACTCCCGGCGAACGATCCGGGCCAACGCGAAGGTTGCGACGGCTCCGGCAGCCCAGAGAACGACTTGCGGAATGATGGGCATCGTCTTCCTGCTCATGATACCTGCGACAGTAAACCTGCTTCCTTTTTGACCGAAGCAAACGCTCTAGAGACCGTAACGCGCCCAGAGCGTCCGCGCTTCGGCCGTGGAAAGAAAATCCTCGGCGATCGTTTCGCCAGACAAAAGCCCGGCCAGATTGTGCGAACCCACACCCGGAACGCGACGTCCGAACCATCCGCGCTCGGCCATCAGCGGGGTTTGCACCTTGTCGCCGAACCGCTCACGCAGCACCGACCGGATTTCGCCGAATCCATCGACCAGCCCGTACCGAAGCGCCTGCTCGCCGGCCCAGTATTCGCCAGAGAACAAGGCCGATTCGGGGCCGGTCAATTTGGCGCCGCGGCGTGCCTTCACCAGCCCAATGAAGGCTTCGTGAATGTCCGTCTGGATCGTCTTCAGGCGCGCAACGTCATCAGGATTTTCCGGCAGGAACGGGTCGAGCATCACTTTGCGGTCGCCGGCGGTATAGATGCGGCGTTCCACACCCAGTTTTTCCATGGCCTTCTGCAGGCCGAAGGTAGCGCCGACCACGCCGATCGAACCGACGATGGACGAAACGTCGCAGAAAATTTCGTCCCCGGCGCAGGCGATCATGTAGCCTCCGGAGGCGCCGACGTCCTCGATGAACACCATCACCGGAATCTTTTTCTCTTCCGACAACTGTCGGATGCGCCGGAATACGAGATGGGACTGCACCGGGGAGCCGCCCGGTGAATTGATAATCAGCGCAACCGCCTTCGCTCGTTTGAACGCGAACGCGCGATCGAGCAGGCGCGCAACGCCGGCCAACGTAATGCCCGGTCTCAGCGGTGTGGAGAAACCGATGACGCCGGTGAGGCGCACCACCGGCACGATCGGGATGTCACTTCGGAAGCGTGTCGGCACCAGCGACTGAAAAAAGCTTCGGACCTGATCGCCTGAAATATTTGCCATTGCTGCGTCATACCTTCGAACCGGGGTCTCGAGTTACCCGGTGTTAACGGAAATGATGTGTTTATCCGATCGTAGGAAACGAAATCCCACCATAAGCTTTTATCTGTCGCGAGTAAGGAAGCCTGACCGTGAAGATCTATGTTCTGATCCTCCTGCTCGGCACCATTGCGGCGTTTGCGCACATGTCGGATGCCAAGCCGAAGCCGAACGCTTGAGCTGATGCTGAGCCGCACCCGCGCTTAAGAATGCGGCGGCCATGATCCTCCACTCCTAAGGATCGATTCCGCATCATCCGTCGGACGTTGCTGCCGGTCATTCAATGTGAGTGGTGGCAGGATCTGCAAAGGAGATCGGTCGCTCTTGTGCGCAGATGCGATGACGCGGATCGCCGGACGATCCGGTGAGGGATAGACTGGGATCAGGGTGATCGCGCCAAATCCTGCGTTCAATACATCCAGCACGTCTGCGAGACCATCAGCGCGCCAGATGACCGTCACCATGCCTGAGTCTGACAGGATTTCGCCGGCCCGGCTGACCCAGTGGCGCAGGAGATTCACATCTCCCACATGAGCCTTCCGGCGCGCCGGGTCCGGCGAGCGCTGCAAGGACATGTTGTTGAAAGGCGGGTTCATAAAAACGTGATCGAAGCCTTTGACAGCTTTCTCAGCATCAACGGGCCTCGAGGCGATGTCTGCAGCGATAGCGCGCGCCCGATCCGAAAATCCGTTGCGGGCGATGTTCTCGCGCGCCAGCGCGCAGAGATGCTCGTCGAGTTCGATCAGCGTGGCGTCGATGCCGTTCACACGGGACAGCAACGCCAGACTCGCCGCCCCAACACCAGCGCCGAATTCGGCGACACGCTGATGCGGTCGTGCCGGTACGGCGGCCGCCAGAAGGATCGCGTCATGGCCGAATCGATGTCCTCGCTTTGGCTGGAGCAGACGCAGGCGCCCGTTCAGGATCGCATCGTCGGTGGTATCGGACGCGGGGACGCCCGTTGAGTTTTTGCTCACGGCCCACGCCTATGTTTTTGGATCGCGCAGCTCTGATCCGAGGCCAGCATCGACGAGCAATTGTCGCGCCTCCTGTTCTTGATCGTCAGCGACCATGATCCGCCGCGGCAGCATCCCGATCGAGCCTTCCAGCACGCTCATATTCTGATCGAGAACCATGTAGGCGATGTGTGCGCCCCCGAACAAAGCTTCGATGGCGTTGATCAGAACGGGATCGTTGGTCCGGACTATCTCGCGCATCACGCCTCGTTCTTGCTGATCTTGCCGCGATAGAGCCTGAAGCTCATCCAGAGGATCCGCAGGCCATCGCGCCAGGTGTTGAGTTTGGATTGCGACCCAGCGGGCCGCGGATAATACGGCGTTTCGATTTCTCCCGCCTGAAGTCCATGGGCCAGCGCATGGATGGTCAACTCGGTTTCGATCTCGAAACCGCTGGAGCGGCCGGAAAAGGATTCCACGAAGCGGCGCGAGAACACGCGATAGCCCGACAATGTATCCGTAAAAGAGCGGTGAAACACTGCGGTCATGATGCTGGTCAGCAGCCAGTTGCCGGTGCGCCGGCCGCGCCGGTAGGCCGATGAATCCTGGTCGATTCGGGTGGCGATCACCATGTCGCGGCGATGTTCCAACAGGTTCGAAATCAGCGCGGGGGCGCTGGCAGCGTCGTAGGTCGCGTCGCCGTCCACCAGGACGTAAATATCGGCGTCCACATCCGCAAACATCCGCCGGACCACATGCCCTTTGCCCTGCTGCCGCTCCTCCCGGACGGTCGCCCCTGCAGCAAGGGCCGCATCGGCCGTCCCGTCGTCCGAATTGTTGTCATAGACATAGATCGCCGCATCTGGCAGCACAGCGCGGAAATCGCCGACGACCTTGGCGATGGTGGCCTGCTCATTGTGGCAGGGGATCAACACCGCGACGCGCGAGGCTTCGCCGGCCCCGTCCGCCGACCTGATTTGCTTTGCGCCCAATGCCGCCCCCCAATAAAATGCGCGGCATTGCGGCGCACTTGCCCGCCAAACATAGCGTTTCTAACCTGAGGCGTCACTTTTAGGAGTGCCTGCGTGGCGGTCGTTATTCCCTTCGAGTCCCAGCCATCGGCGACGATCAACCGGCTGGTCGAGCTGGTCGCGTCCGATATGGAACGTGTCAACGGCGCAATTCTGGCGCGTACCGGCTCCCAGGTGACGATGATCCCCGAGGTGGCCAACCATCTGATCAATTCGGGCGGCAAGCGGCTGCGGCCGATGCTGACTCTGGCGATGGCGAGGCTGGCGGGCTACGACGGCGACGGTCACGTGAAGCTCGCCGCCGCCGTGGAGTTCATGCACACGGCGACGCTGCTCCATGACGACGTGGTGGACGAGAGCGAGATGCGGCGTGGCAAGCTCGCGGCCCGCATGCTCTGGGGCAACGAGGCGAGCGTGCTGGTCGGCGATTTCCTGCTCGGCCAAGCCTTCCGCATGATGGTCGATGTCGGCAACCTGCGGGCGCTGGACATCCTGTCGTCGGCGGCGACCGTGATCGCCGAAGGCGAAGTCATGCAGCTTTCCGCCGCGAAGAACACCGAAACCACTGAGGATGAATATCTCGCGGTGATTCGTGGCAAGACTGCCGAATTGTTCGCGGCGGCTTGTGAAGTCGGCCCCGTCCTCGCCGGTCGGCCCAAGGCCGATCTCGCCGCCTGCCGGTCCTACGGCATGAATCTCGGCATCGCCTTCCAGCTTATCGACGATGCGCTCGACTATGGCGGCAAGTCCGCCAAGCTCGGCAAGAATATCGGCGACGATTTCCGCGAAGGAAAGATCACCTTGCCGGTGGTGCTGTCGTTCCGGCGCGGTACGGCGGAGGAGCGGTCATTCTGGACGCGCTGCCTGAAGCAGAGCGGGGGAAGCGACGCCGATCTTGATCAGGCCATCTCGCTGATGACGAAGCATCGTGCGCTGGAAGACACGATCGGTCGTGCGCAGCATTATGGTGCGATGGCGATCGATGCACTGGCGCTGTTCCCGTCGTCGCCGATGAAGACCGCGCTGGAAGAGGCCGTGGCTTTCTGCATCGCGCGGGCGCACTAAATCGGCGATTAGCGCTTGGGCGCAGCCCCGAACGTGGTGCTGCGCACCCACCAGGTTGGCCGGGCCTGCTGTAATCGGTCAGCGGCGGCTTTTGCAGTGGCCGCTGTCTTGAACAAGCCAAAGCACGTTCCGCCCGAGCCCGACATGCGCGCCAGCAGGCAATTGTCCGATGCGCGCAGTTCCGTCAGCACATCGCCGACGGCGGGAAACAGCGCGATGGCAGGCGCTTCCAAATCATTGGTGGATTGTTCGACTGCGGCGACCAAGGCTGCGCTCGTTGGCGAAGTTGTCGTTTCGACCAGATGCGATGCCGGGTCCTGCATTGGCGCCGGCGTTTCGCGCATGACGCTGTTGTCCGCCCATGCCCTGAACACCTGCGCGGTTGGAACAGCGACACGCGGATTGACCAGCACGCCGTGAAGTTGTGGCAGGTTTAACGGTTCGGACAAGAGATCGCCGATGCCCCGCATGATGCGCGGTCGTGGATCGAGGCAGACGGGAACATCTGCGCCGGTGCCGCGCGCAGCCGCGATCAGGCTTGGATCTGCCAATGAAAGGTCGTTGATCTGCGACAACAGTCGCAGAGCCGCTGCGGCGTCCGAGGATCCGCCGCCGACGCCCGCCGCCACCGGCAAGTTCTTGATGAGATGAAAGCGGCCCGGCCGAAGGGTGTCGCGCTGCTTTTGGAGGGCGCGCGCAGCCTTCAGGACCAGATTGCCGTCGATGTCGCCGGAATCGGCAGCCGTTTCTCCCTCAACCGACAGGCCAAGAGCGTCGCCAGGCGTGAACTGCAGGTCGTCGCCGACATCGGCAAACACGACCAGGCTTTCAAGCTCATGATAACCGTCCGCACGACGGCCGCGGATGCGCAGAGTCAGGTTGATCTTGGCCGGAGCAAAGTCCGACAACACCGCTGCCGTCACAGGAATGCCGATCAACCGCCGTTGCGTTTGGTGTTTTGCTCAGCCGTCGTCGCGTTGTCGTCGCCCATGCCGTTCTTCAGCTTGTCCTCGATCTTCTTCAATTCGTCGGGCTCAGGCTTCAGCGCGGTTGCGTGCTGCCACTGGAATTGAGCTTCAAGCTGACGCCCGGTCTTCCAGTAAACATCGCCGAGATGGTCGTTGATGGTCGGATCGTCCGGTTTCAGTTCGACTGCGCGCTCGAGATGCTTGGCAGCCTCTTCGAAATTGCCGATGCGGTAATAGGCCCAGCCGAGCGAGTCGACGATGTAGCCGTCGTCCGGACGCTGCTCGACTGCGCGCCGGATCATCCGCATGCCTTCATCAAGGTTGACGCCCTGATCGACCCAGGAATAGCCGAGATAGTTCAACACGTGTGCCTGATCGGGATAGAGTTCCAGCGCTTTCTTCAGATCAGCCTCGGCGGCAGGCCAGTTCTTCGCGCGCTCATTGCAGATGCCGCGAAAGTAAAAGACCAGCCAGTTCGATTTCTGCGGGTTAGCAATTTGCGAGATGGCCTTGTTGTAGGTCTCCGCGCATTCGCTGTAGCTTTTGCGCGCACGCTCGATATTGCCGAGCGCCATGATCGCTTCGCTGTCGGCAGGGTTTTCCTCGATCAGCTTTTTCAGATGCGTCTTGGCTTCGTCAGTTTTGTCGAGCGAATCGAGATTGGTCGCGAGCTGGATTTCGGCATTGCGATGCAGCGGCGAGTCCGCCGGGACGCGACGATAGACGTCGATTGCCAGTTGCGGCTTCTTCATCGCCTCGTAGAGGTCGGCGAGCGACAACAACGCCAGCGGATGTTTCGGTTCGAGATACAGCGCGAGTTGCAGATAGGCGAGACCGAGATCTTCGCCGCCGCGGCGGCCAAGGGCTGAGCCGATGCCATAGAGCACTTCTGCAGTACCGGCCTGCGCACTCTGCACCAGCGGCGGCAGCTTCTCGCCAGCCTTGACCTTCTGAATGTCGTCGACGATCAGCGGATGGCGCGGCAGAGCCTTTTCGAACGCCTCGAAAACCGCAAGCGCCTCATCCTTCGAGCCCTGGCGAGAGAGGAAGCTGCCGTAAGCCTCGACGATGCGTAGCGCCGTCGGGTCGCTCTTCTGCACCTTTTCCAGCCGACGGCCGGCTTCCTTCTTCTTGCCGGCCATGTCGAGAATCATACCGGCATGCAGATTTTTGAAGGTCGCATACCAGTCAGCGCCCTGCAGACGGTCGATCACATCGATCGCCGTCTTGGAATCGTTGGAGCCCATCTGCGTCCAGGCGATCAGCAACGCGGCGGTCAGGTCGGTCACCGGTCCGCGCACCGATTGCGCGACATTCAGCCGGGCTGTCTGCCATTGCTTGTTCTTGATCGCGCGGATGCCGAGGACCAGCCGGGCGGTCCTGTCATTCTTGTTGGTCTGCAGCACACGTTCGGCGAGACGCACCGCTTCGTCGATATCGCCCTCGGTCAGCGACGCAATGAAAGCACGTTCCAGCAGTTCCGGATTCTTCGGATCGGAGCGTAAGGCGGCTCGGTAGTAGGCCGACGCGGCGGCTGCATCGCGCTGCACGCTGGCATGACGGGCGGCAAGGTAGTTGCCGGAGCCGGATGTTCGCGCGGTATCCTGCCGGCTCGGCGCCTGCGCGGCCAGGATGCCAGGCAGCATGAGGATGCCAAAAGCGGTGGCCGCGACAGCCACAGGCTTGATCAGATTCGACACGATCACGTTTGAAAATCTCCATCGGCGGTACCGCGAAGCGGTTCCGCAGGCTCGGATCGAGGATGGCCTTTTTGCGCTATTGCCGCAAGGACAACGCTGTGCCTCGGACGCCAAGGCTGACGGCTCCAATGGGGCTTTATCGTGACGGTTTTCGTCGAGGTGGCTCACATGTTCGGATAATTTGGTCCGCCGGAACCCTCGGGCGGAACCCATGTAATATTCCGGTTGGGATCCTTGATGTCGCAGGTCTTACAGTGGACGCAGTTCTGCGCATTGATGACGAACGTGAGGTCCGCCCCTTCGCCAACCCATTCATAGACCCCAGCCGGACAATACCGGGTTGAAGGGCCGGCATAGATGTCGTGTTCGGACGACTTCTGCAGCGCCATATCCGCAACCTTCAGATGCGGCGGCTGGTACTCCTCGTGATTGGTGTTGGACAGGAAGACCGAGGACAGACGGTCGAAGGTGAGCTTGCCGTCAGGCTTGGGGTAAGCGATCGGGGTGAATTCGCGCGCCGGTTTCAGGCATTCGGCGTCGGCCTTGCCATGCTTCTGGGTGCCGAACAGCGAGAAGCCGAAGGTGTTGGTCCACATATCGAGCCCGCCCAGCGCGATCCCGACCATCGTTCCGAATTTGGACCAGAGCGGTTTGACGTTGCGGACCGGCCAGAGGTCTTTGCCGACGGACGACGACCGCCACGAGTCTTCATAGCCGGTCAGTTCATCGTTGGCGCGGCCTGCAGCCAGCGCCTCGACAACGTGCTCGGCCGCGAGCATGCCCGACGAGATCGCGTTGTGCGTCCCTTTGATGCGCGGCACGTTAACGAAGCCGGCTGCACAGCCGATCAGCGCGCCGCCCGGGAATGTCAGGCGCGGAACCGACTGATAGCCGCCTTCGGTGATCGCGCGCGAACCATAGGCGAGACGCTTGGCGCCCTCAAAAGTTTCGCGGATCGCAGGGTGCGTCTTGAAGCGCTGGAATTCCTCGAACGGCGACAGATAGGGATTCTCGTAATTGAGATGCACGACGAACCCGACCGCGACGAGATTGTCGTCATAGTGATAGAGGAACGAGCCGCCGCCGGTCTTGTTGTCGAGCGGCCAGCCGAACGAATGCTGCGCCAGTCCCGGCTTGTGCTTTGATGGATCGACCTGCCACAGCTCTTTCAGGCCGATGCCGAATTTCGGCGGTTCGCAATTCTTGTCGAGGTCGTATTTGGCGATCAGGACCTTGCTCAGCGATCCGCGCGCGCCTTCGGCGAACAGCGTGTACTTGCCGAGCAATTCCATACCGCGGGTGAAGCCGTCGGTCGGTTCTCCCTCCTTGCCGATGCCCATGTCGCCGGTGGCGATGCCGCGGACTTCGCCATTGTCGCCGTAGATGAGTTCGGCGGCGGCAAAGCCCGGATAGATTTCAACGCCGAGAGCCTCGGCCTTGGTGGCGAGCCACTTGGTGACCAGGCCGAACGAGCCGATGAAGCAGCCGTGGTTGCTCATCAGCGGGGGCGCCATGAACAGCGGAACCTTCAGGGCCGAGCTTTGCGACATCCAGTAAAACCGGTCGTCGGTCACCTCGGTCTTGAGCGGCCGATCCGGGTCTTCCCGCCATACCGGGATCAGCCGGTCGAGCGCCGATGGATCGACGACCGCGCCGGACAGAATATGGGCGCCGACCTCCGAACCCTTCTCCACCACCACGACACTGGCGTCGGGCGAAAGCTGTTTCAGGCGAATCGCCGCAGCAAGACCGGCCGGGCCGGCGCCGACGATGACGACGTCAAATTCCATGCTTTCGCGAGGCGATAGTTCGGACATTAGACTTCCTCTGATCGGGATTTTTTTGTTTTTCCACGTTTCTGCAAAAGCCACAATCACAAGGATCGCCAGCGTGGTAGGGTGGGGGTATGAACCCCGGACATGACAAGTCGCTGGCGCTGGCGGCCCGTGATCTCCTGACCTTCTACATCGAAGCCGGTGTCGATGCCGTGCTCGGAGAGGAACCGGCGAATCGCTTCGCCGAAGCCTCGGTTGTGGAGGCGGTCGAGGCTAAATCTACGGTCGAGCCGCGCTCGCCTGCCCGAGACATCCGTTCCGCTCCGCCGATGCCGGCCGTTCAGGCGCCTCCACCACCCGACGAGGCGATCATGTCGGCCCGCGACGCAGCCAAGTCGGCAGGGTCGCTGGAGGAGTTGCGAGCAATCATGGATGCGTTCGAAGGCTGCGCGCTGCGGAAGACCGCCAAGCAGCTCGTATTTGGCGACGGTAATCCGGATGCGCGGCTCATGTTTATCGGTGAAGCGCCGGGCTCGGAGGAGGACCAGAGGGGCATTCCCTTCGTTGGCCGTTCCGGCCAGTTGCTCGACCGGATGCTGGCGGCGATCGGCATCGCCCGCTCTGATGCGTATATCGCGAACATCGTGCCGTGGCGTCCACCGGGTAATCGCGATCCGTCGCCTCACGAATCGCAAACCTGTCTGCCGTTCATTCAGCGGCAGATCGAACTGGTCGATCCCGATGTGATCGTCTGCCTCGGCAAACCCTCGACGGCGACCTTGCTCGGCGTGACTGACGGCATCAAGCGCACGCGCGGACGCTGGTTCACCTACAACACCGGTACGCGGGATATCCGCGCCACCGCGACCTTCCATCCGGCCTTTCTGTTGCGTTCGCCCATAGAGAAGCGGTTCGCGTGGCGGGATTTTCTGGCGATCAAGAAGGCGTTGCAGAATTAAAGGGCGACAAGAACGGCGCCGGCCGCGATCAAGGCGACGCCAAGCCAGTTAAGCAAAGCCAGCTTTTCTCCCAGGAACACGGCGCCAAACAGCGCGACCAGCACGACACTCAGCTTGTCGATCGGGGCCACCTGCGCGGCCTGTCCGATCTTGAGCGCCCGGAAGTAGCAGAGCCACGACGCCCCGGTCGCAAGCCCGGACAGGACGAGAAACAGCCAGGTCTTGCGCGGTACTGACGCGGGGTTTTCGAACCCGCCGGTGGCGACAAGAATTCCCGCCAGCAAGCAGATAACGATGATCGTGCGGATGAAGGTCGCAAGATCGGCGTTGATCTGCTCAACGCCGATCTTGGCGAAGATTGCTGTCAGCGCGGCGAACAGGGCCGACAGGATCGCCCAGAATTGCCACGATGACAGCGCCGTGTTCATCCGCCCGGGACCAGGATGAGCTTGATCGCGAAGACAAGCGCGAGTGCGGCGACCGCAATGGATACATCCTTGTACCGGCCGGCGATCAGTTTGATCAGCGCGTAGGTGATGAAACCAAGCCCGATGCCGGTGGCGATCGAATAGGTCAGCGGCATGGTGATGGCCGCGATGACCGCAGGCGCCGACTCGGTGATGTCCTCCCAGTCCAGCTCGGCCATCAGACTCGCCATGACGCACGCGACGAACAGCAGCGCCGCCGCCGAAGCGTATGCGGGGATCATGCCTGCGAGCGGCGAGAAGAAAAGCGCGAAGAGAAAGAGGATGCCGACGAAGATGGCCGTGAGCCCGGTGCGTCCGCCGGCCTCGACGCCAGCGGCGCTTTCAATATAGCTCGTTGTTGTCGACGTGCCGATGGACGCGCCGAACATGGCCGCAAAGCTGTCGGAAATCAGCGCCTGCTTCATGCGGGGCAGGTTGCCCTTTTCATCAACGAAGCCGGCTTTCTCGGTCACAGCAATCAGCGTGCCGGCATTGTCGAACACGTCGATCATCAGGATGCTGAACACGACGATGATGAAGGATAGCTCGAAGGTGCGCGAGAAATCCATCTGCAGCAGCGTCGGCGCGATCGACGGCGGCATCGATACGACACCGGTGAATTTGGAGAGGCCGAGCGGAATCCCGATGATGCCGACGACCAGGATGCCGATCAGCGTCGCGCCGGGAACTCTGCGGGCATGCAGCGCCACGATCAGGACGAACCCAAGCAGACATAGAAGCGGGGCTGGCACGTTCAGATGACCGAGCGTCACCAGGGTCACCGGATGGTCCGTGATGATCTGCGCATTCTCCAAAGCGATGATGCCAAGGAACAAGCCGACGCCGGCGCCGATCGCGTATTTCAGATTTCTCGGAATGGTGTTGATGATGTATTCGCGCAAGCCCGTCACCGACAGGATGAAGAACAGTACGCCGGACAAAAACACCGCGGCCAGCGCCTGCTGCCACGAATATTTATAGGTCAGCACCACGGTGAAGGCGAAGAAGGCGTTCAGTCCCATGCCCGGCGCCAGCGCGATCGGGTAATTGGCGTACAGCCCCATGACGATGGAGCACACTGCGGCGGCGACACAGGTCGCGACGAAGACGGCGCCCTGATCCATACCCGCCTTGGCGAGAATGCTCGGGTTGACGAAGATGATGTAGGCCATCGTCAGGAACGTCGTCAGCGCGGCAACCGCCTCGGTGCGGACGTTTGTTCCGTTTTCGGTCAGCCCGAAATATCGATCGAGAAATCCATTCGGCCCGGTCATCTGACCCGCCGGCTTCTTGTCCATCGCCATCACTGCCCCCAACTGCCCCTGGCACCGTAAAGTTAAGCAATTTTAACGCCATTTGTTGCCGAACGGGCGCCGCGGACGAATTGTCCACTGGCAGAAAACCGGGAATCGGCGGTCATGCGGCCGTTTCATGCCTCCAGCAGCGCTCTGTCATGGCCGTGGATGCGAAAGATGTGCTAATCGGGAGGGAGGAAGGTCATCATGGACCAGATAGACCGGCACTACAGCGCCGACACACACTTTTCCGCCTGTCCCCGTGCGCGCAACCCCGTGGATTGCGGGAACTGCCGAATCCGGCCTCTCAGCGTCTGCTCCGCGCTTGCGCCGGACGAGCTGTTTGAGCTGGAACGTCTGGCCCAGCCGTGCTGCTTCGGCCCGCGCCAAATGGTCGCCGTCGAAGGCGAAGCATCGACCGCCATTCACAATATCACCGGGGGAGCGGCGCGCCTTTATCGCATGCTTGACGACGGGCGCCGTCAGATCATCGGATTTCAGTTCCCGGGTGACTTCCTCGGTATCGAAATGACGCCGGAGGTGCAGGTCAGCGCCGAGGCTATTGGCGAGATGACGACCTGCCGTTTCGATTTTGCGAGTTTTGAACGGCTGGTGACCCGCAAGCCGCAATTGCTTGCCAAGCTGCATGAGCGCGCCCGTCACGAACTGACTGCTGCGCACGATCATGTCGTGTCACTTGGCCGGCGGACGGCCGAGGAGCGCGTCGGCTGGTTCCTGGTGTGGTTGCGCGATCGGGTCGCCACGAACGAACAGCCATCGCGCGTCGTCGACGTACCGATGTCGCGACAGGACATCGCCGATTTTCTCGGTCTGACGATTGAAACGGTCAGCCGGACGCTGACGCGCCTCGCGCGGGCACGCGTGATTGCGATCGAGCCGCACGCGATCCGACTGCTGGACGTCAGCCGGGTTGAGAGATTGGCCGCCTGATCGCGTGGCGATGTGGCGTGTTATGATAACGGGAATAGGTTGTGATCTAGGGCAAGGCGAAAATGCCGAACCTTAAGCTAGCGCATTAGAGCCTCGATTTTACCTAGGCCTTTAAGGAGCAGCTCGTGGATCTGGATCCTGTCCTTCTCGCGCGAATCCAATTCGCTTTCACGGTAACGTTCCACATCATCTTCCCGAGCTTCACCATTGGGCTGTCGGCATACATCGCCACGCTCGGTGTATTGTGGTTGCGGACCGACGATGAGCGCTACCACCGCCTGATGCGGTTCTGGACCAAGATCTTCGCCGTATCGTTTGCGATGGGCGTCGTGTCCGGCATCGTCCTGAGCTACCAGTTCGGCACCAACTGGAGCCGCTTCTCGGTCGTTGCCGGCAATGTCGTCGGACCGCTGATCGGCTACGAGGTGCTGACCGCCTTTTTTCTCGAGGCAACATTCCTCGGAATTCTGCTGTTCGGATTCAATCGTGTTCCGCCATGGCTCTATGTGTTGTCGGCAGCCATTGTCGCGTTCGGGACGGCGATGTCGGCTTTTTGGATTCTGTCGGCCAATAGCTGGATGCAGACGCCGGTGGGACACGAGATGCGCGACGGCGTTGCCTTCCCGGTCGATTGGTTCACCATCGTCTTCAATCCGAGTTTCCCATACCGCTTCGCTCATATGCTGAATGCCGCCTATCTCACGACCGGATTCGTCGTGATTGCGGTTGGCGCACGCTATCTGCTCGCGGGAAGGCACCTCGAGGATGCGCGGGTGATGGTGAGCATGGGCATTGGGCTCATGGCGATCCTTGCGCCACTGCAATTGTTCATCGGCGACCAGCACGGGCTCAATACGCTCAAACACCAGCCGATCAAGGTTGCGGCGATGGAAGCGCACTGGGATGGGTCCAAGCCCGGCGACTTCCATATCTTCGCCTGGCCGGACGAGAAGGCCGAGCGTAACTGGTTCGAAATTTCGATTCCGCGCGGCTCGTCCTTGATCCTGACGCACAGTCCCGACGGATTGTTTCCTGGACTGAGCAGTGTGCCACCGGATCAGCGTCCGCCGCTTCTCAATGTGTTTTTCGGCTTTCGCATCATGCTGGCGATCGGCTTCTATATGATTGCCGCGTCGTTGTTCGGCGCCTTCCTGTGGTGGCGTGGCACACTGTTTGAGACGCGCTGGTTTCTACGCATCCTCTCAATGACCTGGTGGACGGGGTTTGTCGCCGTCATCGCCGGCTGGGTGGTAACCGAGAGCGGCCGTCAGCCCTGGCTTGTGCAAGGAATTCTGCGCACGGCCGACGCCGTCTCGCCGGTGCCGGCGGCGAGCCTGCTTGGCACGATTATCCTGTTCGTTGTCTGCTACGGCATCGTGTTCTGGATGGGCATCTACTACATCAACCGGCTCATCAATAAAGGGCCCGAAGGCCGTGCGCTGGAAGAGCCGGAGGGACTGCCAAGCCGCCCGCTGAGCGGCGCCGAGGATGCAGCGCGCGACGCCATCGGACAGAGGGGATAGGGCCATGGAATGGTATCTCCCGGTCATCTGGGCGGCTCTGATCGGCACTGCCGTCGCCATGTATGTGATCCTCGACGGTTTCGATCTTGGGATCGGCATCCTGTTTCCATTCGCTCGCAATGAGATGCAGCGCGATCAGATGATGCGGTCGATCGCGCCGTTCTGGGACGGCAACGAGACATGGCTTGTCCTTGGTGGCGGCGGACTGCTGGTTGCGTTCCCGATTGCCTATGCCGTCATCATGCCCGCAATGTATCTGCCGGTGATCGTAATGCTGCTGGCGCTTGTGTTTCGCGGCGTCGCGTTTGAATTCCGCATCGTGTCGCACAGCAAGGTCTGGTGGAATTTCGCCTTCACCTTTGGTTCTATCCTCGCGGCGTTTTCCCAAGGCATTATCCTCGGCGGTCTCATCCAGGGCATCCGTGTGCAGAATGGAGAATTCGCCGGCGGACATTTCGACTGGCTGACCCCGTTTTCGCTTCTGTGCGGCGCCGCTCTGGTCTTCGGTTATGCGCTGCTGGGCGCAACATGGCTGATCATGAAGACCGAAGGTGAAGTGCCGGAGCGTGCGCGCAAACAAGCCAAGCTATTGCTGTTGGTGGTGCTGTTGTTCATGGCGGCGGTTTCGCTCTACACGCCGTTGGCCTTCGAGCGCATTGCTGCCCGCTGGTTCTCGTTGCCCAACTTCTACTATCTGTGGCCGGTGCCGCTGCTCACGGCCTTGCTGGCTTACCTGTTGTGGCGGTGGATCGATCAACGTCGCGACGTGCTGCCCTTCGTTACTGCGGTCGGACTGTTCCTGCTAGGGTATCTTGGGCTGGTGATTTCGAGCTATCCCTATCTCGTGCCGCCGTCGCTGACGATCTGGGACACATCAGCGGCTCCCTCCAGCCAGATATTCATGCTGATCGGCACAGTGTTCCTGTTGCCGATCATCCTTGGCTACGTGATCTTCATTTACTGGATCTTCCGCGGCAAGGTGCAGGAAGGCGAGACGTATCACTGAGGCAGTAGCTGTCGTCCCCGCCTTCGCGAGGACGACAAGACAATAAACTGAAGGAATAGCTCTTATTGCTGCGTCGCTGCCGGCGTTTCCGTACGTGGTCGGATCAGACCCCAGCCGATTCGCATCACCGGAGCGCGACCATGCACGGCCCGCTCGAAGGCGCGCGGCACTTCCGGTACGATGTTGGGAAACTGTGATCTGATGTTTGCGGGCGGCGTGCCCGCATTGTCGGTCGCTCGCCATACAATGATCGCGCCCTTGTCCGTTGCGTCCTTGAGGGTCGCAAGTTGCGGTTGGTCGGCGTTGCCTTCATTCAATACGCGCGGCCGACTGGACGAGGCGAGGGCGATGATTGTTGCGAGTCTTGGATCGCCGCCGACGATTTCCAGACCCTGCCCGGTGCGTCGCTCGAAACTGTCGGTGAGATACCGGGCGATGGCGTCAGCCGGCTGCGCGACTTTCAGATCAACCGCGAAAATCGTCGGCAGCAATAATACGCCGGCAGCAGTCAAAAGCGGAGGCGCCAGCAAAAGGCTGAACCAGGCAACGCCGAGGATGCGTTGATGATGCACCATGATGGTGTCGCCGGCGGCAACGATCACGGCAAGACCCGTCAGCACAAGGAGCGGGGAAATGCTGGACAAGGTGGACTTGCCGGACATCGCGGCAACGATCATGACGACGATCAGTGGCGTCAGCGCGAAGTAATAGATCAACGATCGCGCGAACGGATCGGTCGGCTTTCCGGTGATGGCTGCGGCGTCGGTTTGACGGGTGCGTGGCAGATTGGCCGCGAGCGCGATCAGGATTGCCGCGCCGGTCAGAGAGAGTATGACCAGTGCGAACAACCGCAGCCAGGTGATGATGTTCTGATCGAACGAACCACCGTGTCGCAGTTGCGGGAGGCTGGCTGTCAGACTGACGCCGTTCCGCCGCATCAGGAAAAACAGAAGCGCCATCGCGACGAGAACGACGATCGCAGCGGCGAGGGCGTAGACGTTGGCTATGACCAGCCGGCCGCGCTGGCTGATCACAAGGAAAAGGACGACCAGAAGCAAAAGCAGCAGCGACATCGGTGATGTCAGTAACATCAACACGAAAGTGGCCGCGATCGCCAACCAGTAAAGCTGTCTTGCTTCGCCGGCCGCGCGCCACAGAAACAGCAGCGTCAGCGCCCAGAGCGGCATCATCAAAATGTCCGGTCCGAAGTCGGGCGACGCGACGGTGAAGACGGATATGCCCGCCATCAGCAACACCGCCAGCACCGCATGGCGTTCGCCAACGACAGCGCGGCCAAGTTGGAACATCGCCCAATAGGTTACAACGATGCAGACCTGCGACAGCAGATAAACACCGATCATATGGCCGCCGGTCAGCCGTAAGGCGATGTCGGCGAGCCAGTAAGCCAAGGGATAGCCGAGGGTGCTGCCTAACGACATTTCATGTCCGATCGCCAGCACGTCGGCGACATTGCCGGGCGGCGCCGAATAGAACAGCGTCGGCACCAGCAGCCACAGCATGCCTTGCATGAGCGCCGCGAGCCAGAACATCAATCGTGGCTTGGTGCGCAGGATTTCAATCAGCAGGGAGACGGTGAGCATCGGAGCCGCTTTGAAGCAATGCCGAAGTGCAAAACGCGGTTCGACCGGCAAGGACAAGACTGCAAGAACGTCCAGAAATAGACGGAAGCAAACTAGAGAGGCAACTCGAGACCGGCGTCATCGCCGATTGCGATCGTCAGGCTGCTCTCCGCCAGAGCCACCGGGGAAAAGCTGCGGCGATGATGGATGGTCGGACCGAGCCGCTTCAAGGCTGCGGTGTGCTCGGGCACCGAATACCCCATATGGCGTTCGAACCCATAACCCGGATGCGCCGCGCCGATCTGCTTCATCAGCCGGTCGCGCGTGACCTTGGCGACAATCGAAGCGGCGGCGATCGATAGCACCAGCGCGTCGCCGGAGATGACCGCCTCGCAGTCGCACGGCACCGCGATCTTGTCGCGGCCATCCACATAAACCAGTTGCGGCCTGCACGGCAGCGCAGCCACGGCTTGCGCCAGCGCCCATAGCGAAGCGCGCAGGATATTGTCGCGGTCGATCCGCGCGGGCGAACCGAAGGCGACGCCGACCTCGGCGGTTGCGCAGATGCGGCTATAGAGCTTCTCGCGTTCTTCTGCGGTGAGCTTCTTGGAATCGTTGAGGCCGCGCGGGATGCGGTCCGGGTCGAGGACGACGGCAGCAGCCACCACCGGACCGGCCAAGGGGCCACGTCCAGCTTCGTCGCAACCGGCCACCGGCCAGATTCCCTTTTTGAAGGCGGCCCGCTCACGCCGGAAGCTCGGACGAAGGATCTCGTCCTTGAGCGGCAAACGGACGGGTGATGCTTTTCGACTCATGGCCGGATGCTGAGCGGGTCCGGCGCAAAGATGCAATCCCTTAATCGGGCAAAGTGGGTTTCCCGTCCGGCGCGAGTGGAAACTGGGGATTGTAGGCGACCTCCCAGATGTTCCCGTCCGGATCAGCGAAATGGCCGTGATAGCCGCCCCAGTCCGCCGTCTTGGCCGGGACCAGCTCGGTTCCGCCCGCTTTGAGAGCCAGCGCCATCACGGCATCGACGTCGCCCGCGCTGTCGCAGTTCCAGGCGACTGACGCGCCGCGGAACGCGGACGGCTTCGTGTCCGGCGCAAAGCTCGCATCCTTGGCAAGACCGCTGACAATATAGAGGGACAGCGTGAGCGTGCCGGCATCGAAGAACGCCACTTCGCTCTCCGGCGCAGCGCGCAACTTTCGTTTGAAGCCGAGCGCTTCATAGAATCGTGCCGCGCGTGGCACGTCGGTGACGCCGAGGGTGATGAGGCTGATACGGGCGGGAGGCATTGCAAGAACTCGATCGTTTTCAGGCTACTCGGCAATCGTAACGCGTTGTCCCCGCGTTCGCGGGGACGACAAAAAATCAGAACAAACTCAACTGCTCGCTACCCTTCGCCGGCCGCTGGAAATGCTCGGTGGTCAGCTTGCTTCGGTTCTTGTTCAGACCAAGCCGCGCACAAGCTGCCTCAAACCGCCGGCCGATCAGCCATGCATAAGGGCCGTCGCCGCTCATACGCTTGCCCCAGGTTGAATCGTAATCCTTGCCGCCGCGCATCTCGCGCACGAGCTTCATCACATGGCGGAAGCGGTCGGGATAGTTCGCCATCAGCCATTCCTTGAACAGATCGCGCACTTCCAGCGGCAGCCGCAGCAGCACGTAACCCGCGCCTTTGACGCCGGCGAGCGCTGCAGCATCGAGAATGCGTTCGATGTCGGCGTCGTTGATCGCCGGAATCACCGGCGCCACCATCACCGTGGTCGGAATGCCGGCCTCCGACAATTGCCGAAGGGCTTCGAGACGGCGTGATGGTGTCGATGCGCGCGGTTCCATGGTACGGGCCAGTTTCGGATCGAGCGTCGTGACCGACAACGCCACCTTGGCGAGATTGCGCTTTGCCATGCGTGAGAGAATGTCGATGTCGCGCGTGACCAGTGCAGACTTCGTCACAATGCCGACAGGATGTCCCGCGCGCTCCAGCACTTCGAGGATCTGCCGCATGATCTGATATTGCCGTTCGATCGGCTGGTAGGGGTCCGTGTTGGTGCCGATGGCGATCGTCCGCGGCGAATAGCCCGGCGCCGCCAATTCCTTTTCCAGCAGCGCCGCTGCATCCGGCTTCATGAACAGCCTGGATTCGAAATCGAGCCCCGCCGACAGTCCGAGATAGGCGTGCGTCGGCCGGGCAAAGCAATAGACGCAGCCATGCTCACAACCGCGATAGGGATTGATCGAGCGGTCGAATGAAATGTCCGGCGATTCGTTGCGGGTGATGATCTTGCGTGTTGCGTCGGCCTGAACCGTGGTCTTGAACGGCGGCAGCTCTTCAAGGCTTTGCCAGCCATCGTCAAACGCAATGCGGGCGACTTTTTCGTAGCGTCCCGAGGTGTTGGAGAGAGTCCCGCGGCCACGCCGGCGTTCTTTTTGAACGTCGGAGCCAAGGAGGCCGGAGCTATCCGGTGCTTGCCTTGCCAGATCTGTCCTTGCAAAGTCACCCGCCGGCGCGGAGGGCACAGGCGCCGGCGGGTGTCTCAGGGCTGCGGAGGATTGAGCCATAGCCGATATCTAACCCGAGACAACGAACAAAACAAGAACATTGAGGAAATTGATCGACACTGCTGAATATCGTGGCATCGCCTCACTCCCGGCCCATGATATGGGCCAACGGACCCTCAATGTTTCAGTTCCATGCTCAGCATCATCATCCCCACCCGCGAATCGGAACGCACAGTGGTGCGGACGCTGAGCTGCCTGATTCCCGGCGTGGTCGCTGGGCTGGTTCGGGAGGTAATCCTTGCAGATTCCGGCAGCGGCGACGGGACTGAGCAGGTCGCCGATGTTGCAGGCTGCCAGTTTCTGGCTTTGCCGGGGCCACTCGGGCGACGGTTGCGGATGGCCGCGGCGGACGCCAAGGGTCCTTGGCTTCTGTTTCTGCGGCCGGGCTGTGTGCTGGAGGCCACCTGGACCGCAGAGGTCGAGCGCTTTTTGATGCTCGCCTCGGACAGCGACGCTGCCCTGGCGGCTATATTCCAACCGGAAGGCTATGGGGGCCAAGCCCTCGGCGCGCAGTTTTGGAATTTACTGCGGCAGGCTCTAACGGCGACGCCCAGGCCCGAGCAAGGATTGCTGCTGTCGAAGGCCACTTATGATCGTCTCGGCGGTCACGATGCCGCTAGCGCCAATCCCGAAGCGCAATTAATCCGGGCGATCGGTCGGCGACGGATTGCAACTCTCCGTGCCGCGATCAGCGGCGGATAGATACTTGACGGCGTCAAGTAATTGGTTGACGCTGTCAAATATCGAAGTCGCTGCGTCCACTATCATGACCGTTGTGCCAGACCCCAGTTTCGAACAACGCGTCGGCGCTGCCCGTCGTTTCTCGCGCTTTTACACGCGGCAGATCGGGCTGTTGCAGGACGGTCTTCTCGATACGCCTTATTCGCTGACGCAGGCGCGGGTTCTGTATGAACTGGCTCAGAAGCAAACGGCGACAGCCACGGAAGTCGCCACAGCTTTGGGCCTGGACCATGGCTATCTCAGCCGCATCTTGCGCGGCTTCGACGAGAAAGGCTTGGTAGCAAAGCGTCGTGGCGCCGATGACGGTCGTCAGATCTTGTTGTCGCTGACAACCAAGGGACGCTTGGCGATGGCCAAACTCGATCAACTGTCACAACGCGAGATGAGCGCGATGCTGTGCAAGCTGAGCGAGGCCGAGCAGACGCGTGTCGTCATGGCGATGCGCACAATCGAGCGGCTGATCGGGCGGGAGCCGGTCGACGAACCTGCCTACTCCCTGCGATTGCATCAACCCGGCGATATGGGTTGGGTGGTTGTGCAACACGGTCTGATTTATCCGGCCGAGTATGGATGGGATGGCCATATCGAAGCACTGACCGCGGAAATCGTTGCGTCGTTTCTGAAAGAGCACGATCCAACACGCGAGCGATGCTGGATCGCGGAAATGGATGGTGAACCCGTCGGCTCCGTTTTTCTCGTGCGCGAATCCGACACCGAGGCACGTTTACGATTGCTGCTCGTTGATCCGCGAGCGCGTGGTCTTGGCATTGGCCGCCGTCTGGTCGAAGAGTGCGTCGCCTTTGCCCGCACCGCCGGCTACACCGGGATCACGCTGTGGACGCATAAGGTTCTCACAGCAGCGCGTGCGATCTACCGAAAGGCCGGCTTCGAGCGCGTCGAGGAATGGACGCACGACGAATTCGGCAAGCCGGAAATCAGCGAAACCTGGCGCCTGGAACTCTGAGCGGTCTGGTGTCGGCCGGCAGCACTTGTCTTCATTTCTTTAAATAGGTATATGAAATACATCTTATGGGATTGATTGCATCGTGAGCCGCCGCTTATGCGCCTGACGCTTCATACGGATTATGCGCTGCGGCTGCTCATGTTGCTGGCGATCGAGCCGGACGCTCCGCATACCATCGAGGAGGTGGCGCGGCGGTATGGGATTTCCCGCAACCACCTGATGAAGATCACGCAGACTTTGGTGCAAGCCGGGTTCGTCGGCAGTGTGCGCGGCCGTAACGGTGGTCTTCGGCTCGGACGGCCTGCCGAGAAGATCAATCTTGGCGCGGTCATCCGCGCAACGGAGGACAGTCTCGCCCTTGTCGAATGTTTCGATCAGGAGCGCAACACCTGCATCGTTGCCCCGGCTTGCGGATTGCGTGGCCCACTTGAAGAGGCGCTGGCAGCGTTCCTTGCGGTCCTGGATCGCTACTCGCTTGCCGATCTCGTCAAGAGCCCGCTCACCCTGAGGCAAATGCGGCTCCTCCTTCCAAACAATGCATTGATCTCGGAGCGAACATGACCGCCCATCTGTCGGAAGCGGAAGAACGCCGCGCCAAAATCACGGCTGCCATTCAGGCGGAAACGGGAATAGACGAGGCGATGATCGAACGCCTGGTTCGCAGCTTCTACGATCGCGTTCGGGAGGACGAACTTCTCGGCCCCGTATTCGCATCAAGGATTTCAGATTGGGAGCCACATCTTCGGCAGATGTTTGCGTTCTGGTCGTCGGTCGCGCTCATGAGCGGCCGCTATCATGGCCAGCCGATGCGGAAACATCTGCCCCTCCCGGTCGACGCTCGGCACTTCGATCGCTGGCTGGCCCTGTTCGAGCAGGCGGCACGCGATTTGTGTCCACCCAAGGCGGCTGATCATTTCATCGAACGCGCGCATCGTATCGCCGAAAGCATTGAACTTGGCGTCGCCGGCGCGAACGGCGTCATGCTCCGCCCCGGCGAACGCCTGTATCGGGAAGAACTCAGCGGCAACTAACCGCAAGCGGCCGCTTGCAGCCCCCCACCGCTATGAGGAGCCGCAATGGCCCTCGTGCTCAACGTCTCGTTCAGTCAGACGTTGACGTTGATCGTCTCGTTATTCGGCACCGCTGTGTCGTTCGACACATGATGTTCCGTATCCGCATGGTCGGGCTCTGCCGGCAATTGCAGTACGGTGGCGCGGAGTTTCTCGCGAAGCATCGTGACAAGCACGATTTCTCCGTTCGGGAACTCCAGTGCATCATGATGCGTGTTCGGCCGGTTCATGTTGATCTGGCGGAAGCGCGCAACGCGATGACGAATCGTCGCATAACCCAGCCGCGGTGGAATCAAACCGAAGCCTTGTGAGTAGCTCACATCCTGGTCAAATGCGATTTCGGTGCCGGGACGCAAGCAGACGGCCACATCCGGTTCGCCGACGGCCGCGAAGCCGTTCGTGATCGAATGTGCAAACGTGGTTGTGACGATTTTGTCGCCGACTTTCGCCGGTCTTGAGGCGACGTTGTGCAGACTATAGTCACACATCGAAGACATCCTTCTTGCTGCGAACAGCCGATTGGTTGTCCTACCGATATGGAAAGTAATCACGACCTGCGGCGATGTTATGTCCGACAAGCGACAAACGGATGCATTCACCGGATGTTGAACATTTGCGGACGCTGATGGTGCGCGGCACAACGCGGAGAATATCTTTATCGTCAAATTGGAGCTTGGCGCGCGCCGCGGTCAGCGGGCTTTGGCGCGCCGCAGATGCTCATCGAGCCGCGGCATGATCTCGACGAAATTGCAGGGGCGATAGCGATAGTCGAGTTGATGCAGGAGGATTCCGTCCCACGCATCCCGGCAGGCGCCAGGCGACCCCGGCACGCAAAAGATGTAGGTCGCGCCGGCAACGCCGGCTGTCGCGCGGGTCTGGATCGCGGACGTGCCGATTTTCGCGTGACTGATCATCAGGAAGAGCGTTGCAAAGCCGTCCATTCGCTTCTCGAACAGCGGTTCTATCGCTTCGGGGGTCACGTCACGGCCGGTAAAGCCTGTCCCGCCGGTGGTGATGACGACATCGATTCCGGGATTGGCGATCCAGTCTTTGACTTGATCGCGAATTTTCTCGACGTCGTCGGTGACAATGGTGCGTGCGGCGAGGCGATGACCGGCTGCCTCGAGCCGCTCAACGAGGGTTGCGCCAGATTTGTCATCGGCCAGTTCACGCGTGTCGGAGACCGTGAGCAGCGCGATGTTGAGCGGAATGAATTTTCGGGTGTCGTCGATGCCTGGCATGTTTCTCTTCCTTATCCCTCCCCTGAAAGGGGAGGGGCGCCCGCCGAACGCAGTGAGCGCGGGCGGGGTGGGGTCATCTTACAAAAATAGACCCCCACCCGACTGCCTTCGCGTTGCTCGGCAGTCGACCTCCCCCTTGCAGGGGGAGGTATTGGTTTTGGTTTAAAGCTTCGCTGCCTTGAACGTATCGCAGGCCGAGACCCGGCCGCTCTCGAAGCCGATCCGGAACCAGCGTTGCCGCTGTTCGGACGAGCCGTGGGTAAAGGAATCCGGCACCACGCGGCCGCCGGCCTGTCGCTGCAGGCGGTCGTCACCGATCGCCGATGCGATCGCGAGTGCGCCTTCGACGTCGCCCGGCTCCAGGAAGTTGACCTTGCGTTGCGCGTGAT
>JAFAFP010000242.1 GCA_023423415.1 Pseudomonadota bacterium
GCTCTCACCTATGCGACCGAAAGCATGCGCCTCACCACGCGGCTGATGCAACTTGCCTCATGGCTGTTGCTGCATCGTGCCGTGAAGGAGGGCGAGATGTCGCTCTCGCAGGTCAATCAGGAAAAGACGAAGGTGAAACTGTCGCCGACGTTTTCCGCCGATGAAGAGACGCTGGGTCTTCTCCCGGAGTCGTTGGTGGATCTGATCCGCCGTTCGATGGTGCTCGCCGATCAGGTTCGACGGCTTGACGCCACGATCCATGCGCCGGCCGATGCGCCGCTGGCGGTCAGCAATCCGGTCGTGGATCAGATCGGTCTGCTCAAGGCGGCCTTCGAAGGCCGCTGAACGTCTGCGCTCCCGGCGGACTTATTTGGCCGATTGAGACCGATACCAGTCGTGTATGTCCTCGGCGGTTGCGAACCACACGCCGTCGTGGCTCGCGAAATAATCGTAGGCCTGTTCGAAATACTTGATCCGGTGCGGAACGCCGGTGATGTAGGGATGCACGCTGATCGGCATCACGCGCGCTGACGTTGCGCCGTCGAGATAGAGCCGGTCGAACTGATCCTTCATCCGCTGCAGCCAGACGTCCGATGTGTGGTGGTGCGCGACCATCATCGGAAGATCGCCGGTCTCGAGCGAGAACGGCATCGCGACCAGCGGGCCAGCCTTGGTGTGCATGGTCACCGGCTGCTCATCCATCGACCAGTCGGCGACATATTCGTAGCCTTCCTCGGCGAGCAGATCGAGCGTGTCGTAGGTTTCGACCAGGCCCGGTCCGAGCCAGCCTTTCGGCGCTTTGCCGGTGTAAGCCGCCAACAGATCGCGCGTCTCACGGATGACCGCACGCTGATCCGGCGCGGTCGTCAGCGCACCCTGCACAACACCGTGGCCGACGAATTCCCATTTCGCATCAAGCATGGCGCGGGCGATCGGCTCGTATGTCTGGCACAGCCGGGCATTGACCGCGGCAGAGGCGCGGATGTTGCGCGATGCGAGCGCTTCGAGAATGCGCCAGAAGCCGACCCGCATGCCGAATTCGTGCCATGACCAGTTCTGCACATCCGGAATTGGCGTCGCGCCCTGTGGCGCCTGCACATACTGCCGGACAATCGGCTTCTGAATATCCCATTCCTCGACACTGACGACCGTGTAGATCGCAACCCGTGCGCCGCCCGGCAGAGACCATTTGTCGCGATGAGGCAATGGCGAAAAATCGAAGCGCTCATTGGGCAATTTCATAGCTGATCCGTCTTTGGCATGCGGCCTGAATGGAATAGTCGCGCTTGACGTGCTGAGCATGTCACCTGCAGTATCAAGTGATATATCACAAGCAACTATACGTCTATGGGAGGGATAATGATGCGAATGTTCAAATTCGCCGTTGCTGCTGCAGTTCTCGCTTCGCTGACGGGAGTTGCGCAAGCGCAATGGCCAACCCGTCCGGTCCAGTTCATCGTTCCGCTCGCTGCCGGCGGCACCGCCGACGGCGTCGCGCGCGTGGTCGCCGAGAAACTGTCCGACCTTTGGGGACAGCGCGTCTATGTCGAGAACAAGCCCGGCGGCAACACCATGATCGGCACCGATGCGGTGGCGAAGTCCGCTCCCGACGGTTACACGCTCGGTCTTGGCGTGATCACCTCGCATGCCGCCAATCAATTCGTGTTCGACAAGATCCCTTACGACCCCGAGCGCAGCTTCTCCTCGATCACGCTGCTGGCAAAGAGCCCGATCTTTCTGATCGTGCATCCCTCGGTCCCGGCCAAGAACGTTCAGGAATTCATCGCCTACGCCAAAGCCAACCCAGACAAACTCTCGTTCGCAACGACCGGGCATGGTTCGTCATTCCATCTGGCGACGGAGCAGTTCACGCAGCATACCGGCATCAAGATGGTTCATGTGCCCTACAAGGGCATGGGCGCGGCGGTGGTCGATCTGCTGTCGGGCAATGTCCAGGTCGCGCTCGATGTTTCGACGCTCGCTCAGGTTCGCGACGGCAAGCTGAAAGCGCTGGGCGTCGTCGGCGAGAAGCGCTTCGAGGGTGCGCCGGATATTCCGTCCTTCGCCG
The DNA here is from genome assembly GCA_023423415.1 of Pseudomonadota bacterium. Taxonomy (GTDB): domain Bacteria; phylum Pseudomonadota; class Alphaproteobacteria; order Rhizobiales; family Xanthobacteraceae; genus Pseudorhodoplanes. The sequence goes on from JAFAFP010000242.1 coordinate 2,069, forward strand.
AACAGGGCGTCCCGGGCATCGAGGCCATCACCTGGCTGAGCCTGCATGCGCCGGCCGGGCTGCCGGCCGACCTGCAAAAGAAGATCAGCGAGGACGTGAACCGCGTTCTGCAGATGCCGGACGTGCGAGAGAGGATGCTGAAGATGAGCTATGTCGCCGCCGGCGGCACGCCGGCCGAGCTTGACGCCTTCCTCGCCGCCGAACGCCAGAAGGTCAGCGCGATCGTCAAAAAGGCGGGCATCAAGGTCAACAATTGAGCCGATGCCGGTAACAGGCAGGCTGAAATGCAAAAAGGCGCCCCCCGAAGAGGGCGCCTTTTTTGTATCTGTGGACGGACCAGGCTGGTCCGCCGGAACTCACTTCTTGTCGTCTTCCTTGAGGAAGCCAGAGAACTTCTTCTGGAAGCGCGACAGGCGGCCGCCGCGATCGAGCAGCTGCTGCGAACCACCGGTCCAGGCCGGATGCGACTTCGGATCGATGTCGAGCGCCATCGTGTCGCCGTCCTTGCCCCAGGTGGAGCGGGTGATGAATTCGCTACCATCGGTCATTTTGACGGTGATGGTGTGGTAGTTCGGGTGGATATCGGACTTCATGACAGGGAACCCCGGCGGTTTCACACCGCGCTGACCGGATTGACGGTTTGATGAAATTCGCGGGGTCTATAACCCAAGCGCCCTCAGGGGGCAAGTTTGACGGATTCCAGCTTGCCCGGGGGGCTTTCGCGCGGCATTCACAGGGCGCAATAGCCGGAGATGATCATGGCCCTGGTGGCGGATAGTGGAAAGAGCGGAGAGATGGACGGGGCGGCCTCGCAGCGGGCGGAAACCGGGCGTCGATCGTCGCTGAAGCCGCTGCGGCTGCTGGTTCCCTATGTCCTGCGCTACCGCATGCGCGCTTTGGGTGCTTTTGTCGCCTTGGTCTCGGCCGCCCTGGCCACCCTGGCCGTGCCTGTCGCTGTCCGGCGGATGATCGATTTCGGCTTCAGCGGCGAGCGCTCGCTGATCGATAATTATTTCGGGGTCATGATCGGCGTCGTGTTCGTGCTGGCGATGGCCAGCGCGTTCCGCTTCTACCTCGTGACCACGCTCGGAGAGCGGATCGTGTCCGATCTGCGCGAGCAGACTTTCGCCCACCTCACCACCCTGTCGCCGGCCTTCTTCGATCGAGGGCAGACCGGCGAAATGATGTCGCGCCTCACCGCCGACACCACCCAGATCAAGGCTGCGGTTGGCGCGTCCGTCTCCGTCGCCTTGCGCAATCTGGTGCTGTTTCTCGGCGCCGGCGCGATGATGGTGATCACCAGCCCGCGGCTGTCGCTGTTTGTGCTCGCGGCCATTCCCGTCATCGTGCTGCCGCTGGTGGCGTTCGGACGGGCGGTGCGGAAGCGCTCGCGACTGGCGCAGGATTCATTGGCCGAGGCATCGGCTTATGCGGCGGAAACGATCGGCGCCGTTCGTACCGTGCAGGCCTTCACCAGCGAAGCTGATGCGGCGAAGCGCTTCGGTGGTGCGGTGGAAACCGCGTTCCAGGCGGCGCGGCAATCGACGTTGTCGCGGTCGATCCTCACCGCCATCGGCATCTTCCTGGTCTTCGCCAGCGTCGTGACCGTGCTGTGGGTCGGCGCGAAAGACGTGCTGGCCGGTGACATGACGCCGGGCCGTCTCGGCCAATTCCTGCTCTACGCGGTATTCGCCGCAGGCGCTCTCGGCGAACTCAGTCAGGTGTGGGGCGAGGTGCAGCAGGCGTCCGGCGCCGCCGAACGGCTGTTCGAGATTCTCGCGATCAAGCCTGAGGTGAAAGCGCCCGCACATCCCGCGCCGCTGCCGCTCCCGGCGCGCGGCGAGATCGCGTTCGAGGACGTGCGCTTCCGCTATCCAACGCGGCCGGAAACGTCGGCGCTGGAGGGCGTGTCGTTCCGCATCACACCGGGCGAGAAAGTTGCGATCGTTGGGCCGTCCGGCTCCGGAAAGAGCACGATCTTCAATCTGATCCTGCGCTTCTACGATCCCGAGGCTGGACGCGTCACGTTTGACGGCGTGACGATTGCCGATGCCGATCCGGTCGAGCTTCGCCGCCGGATCGCACTGGTGCCTCAGGAAGCAGCGATCTTCGCGGCGTCCATTCGCGACAACATCGCGTTCGGCAAGCCGGATGCAACGGATGCCGAGATCGAGCGGGCCGCGGAGATGGCCGCTGCAACCGAATTCATTCGCCGTTTGCCGCAAGGCTTTGCGACGATGATCGGCGAACGCGGGATCACGTTGTCCGGCGGTCAGCGTCAGCGCATCGCCATCGCGCGCGCGATTTTACGCGATGCGCCGCTGCTGCTGCTGGATGAAGCGACCTCGTCGCTCGATGCCGCGAGCGAGACTCTGGTGCAGGAAGCACTCGAGCATTCGATGACCGGACGCACGACACTGGTGATCGCCCATCGTTTGGCGACGGTGCTGTCATGCGATCGCATCATCGTCCTGGATCACGGCCGGATCGTCGAACAGGGCACGCACGAGCAACTTGTGGCGGCGGGCGGGCTCTATGCGAGACTGGCGCAACTGCAATTCAGTGCTGGCTGACCGCTGCGTCTGTCATGGCCGGACAGCCTCGCCATGACAGAGCGATCTAGATGTTCATATCCTTGAAATGCAGATAGGTCGGGTCGAAGCCTGCCAGGTTCTTGAGACCTTCCCAGTCCAGGATCTCGATCATCTGCGGATCGCGACCGATCAGGTTCTGCGCTTTTAGCGTCTGCAATGTCTTGTTGACGTGCACGAGCGACAAGCCGGTCGCATCGGCGATGTCGGTTTGAGTGATGTAGAACCGCACCGGCTTGCCAGGTTCGGCGAGGCCGACTGCGCGCATCCGCACGTATTGTTCGCAGATCAGATGCGCCATCCGTTCCGGCGCACTGCGGCGTCCGGCGTTCACGATGTTCATGTTCAGTATCGCGGTGTCGACGAGCGAGTCGCGCCATAGTGTGTAGGCGAGATTCGGATAAGTTTCGCAGAGTTTCTGGATCGATTCATGCGGAATATGCGCAAGCTCGCATCGCGTCACAGCGCCGATGCCGTGATCCAGCTTCTTCAGGACGTAACTGTAGATGTCGGAGATGTCGCCGGGAAACTGGAACACTAGAATCTGACGTCGCCCGCCCTTCAGTATCTTATAGCGACAGGCAACGCCGGACAGGATGACGGTCGAATGCGTCGGCATGCTGCCGTCAGAGGCGATGTCGCGCCCGCGCTCGACAACGCGTGTGCTGCTGATCGCTGCGAGTAAAGCTGATTGCTCGTGATCGGACAACGAATGGAGTGCTTGCAGCTTACGAATAAGGACATGCATCGGTCATCGTTGATTGTTGCGGAATGCACATTCAACGGCGCGCCCCGCAGAAAGTTCCATGCGGGAACTATCTACGGGGCCGGTGGTTACGAAACTGATTGTGTCTTTTGACGTAGTGGCATTTGAGCGGAGGTGGGGCAATCAGAGCGCCGACGGCCGCCATGTCATCATGTAAACCGGCGCGCCCGATCTGCGGTTCACATCATCGCCGGCGATGATGAAGCCGCACTTTTCGTAGAAGGCGATCGCAGGTGCATTGTCCCGGTTGACGTGCAGATAGACACCGTCGCGGCTGATCGTCTTGGCAGCGTCGATCAGCGCTTTGCCGACGCCCATTTTCTGTGCTTCCGGCGCAACCGCAATCTGATCGAGATAGCCGGTACGCGGCGATACGACGACAAACCCGGCGAGGGGGCCTGAGTGGAGTTGAGCGACTACGATTTTTGAATCGAGCTGCAGCGTGCGCCAGTGATCGCGAAACCAGTCGATGCGTTTGGAGAATTCGATTTGCGGGTAAGCCAGTTGCCAAGCGCGTTGCCAAAGGGCGAAGGCTTCGTTCTGCTCGGATGGCTGGTAAGGCCGCAGCTTGATCGTCGCCTGCGACATGGATCGCCTCCAACCCGTTGCAGCAGGCGTGAATGCTAGCGCTCTGTCAGTTTGAGCTCAATCCGGCGGTTGCGACGGAAGGCTTCTTCGGTTTTGTCAGTGTCAAGCGGCTGGAATTCGCCGAAGCCGGCGGCCACGAGATGTTGCGGGGAGACGCCGCGCGAAATCATGTATTGCACGACCGCAATGGCGCGGGCCGCCGACAATTCCCAGTTCGACGGAAATTGTACGTTGGCGATCGGACGGATGTCGGTATGGCCGTCGACGCGCATGACCCACGGAATGTCGGCGGGAATCTGCTTTTCCAGTTCGAGCAGCGCATTGGCGATTTTGTCGATTTCGGCGCGGCCTTCGGGTTTCAGCACGGCCTGGCCCGGATCGAAGAACACTTCGGATTGAAACACGAAGCGGTCGCCGACAATGCGCACGTCGGGACGATCGCCGAGAATCTGTCGCAACCGTCCAAAGAAGTCCGAACGAAAGCGCTGCAATTCCTGCACGCGCTGCGCCAGCGCGACGTTGAGGCGTTGGCCGAGATCGGCGATCCGGGTTTGCGAGTCGCGCTCGCGTTTCTCCGAGACTTCGAGCGCGGCTTCGAGCGCGCCCAGTTGACGGCGCAAGGCGGCGATCTGCTGGTTCAGCAACTCGACTTGCGCCAACGCGCGCGCGACGCTCTGCTTTTCCAGATTGAGCTGTGTCGCCAGTTCGTTCGCCTTGCCTTGCGCAACGGCTGCAGTGCCGGCGCCTTCGGCAAGACCGCGCAAGCGATCACGCTCAGCCTCGGTTGCCGAGAGGTTCGAGCGAACCGATGCAAGCAATTCCTCGAGATTGGAGCGCCCGGTTTTCTCCAGCGACAGCAATTCGGTGAGCTGCGCGATCTGCGCGTTCAGCCGTTGTAGCGCCGTGTCCTTGCCGCTGATTTCCTGCGACAAATAGAACTGCACGACCGAGAAAATCGACAACAGAAAGATGATGCCGAGCAACAAGGTCGACAGGGCATCGACAAAGCCGGGCCAGTAATCGATGCCGCGGTCGCGACGGTTGCGGGCGAGCGCCATGGGACTTTACGTTTTCTCCCGCGCCAGAACCTCAAGCACCTTGCGGATTTCCTGGTTCTGCTCGGCCTGCGAGTCGGCCCAGTCGCGGATCATCTGCTGCTCCGAGCGCATGTGATGCACGAGACCCTGGATCGCTTCGGCGAGATTGGCCATGGCCGCGGTCGCCGCCTTGCTGCCGCCGGTTTCGGCGACGGTTTCGCGCAGGCGTTCGATGGCAGCCCGCATATCGTTGGATAGCGGCGCCGATGTGGTGACCGTCACCGGATCGGTGCCGATGTCGTGCACTGTGGTCGAGAGCCAGTCTTCCAGATCGGTGTAGAAGCGGTTCTGTGCCTGGCTCATCTGCAGATCGAGGAAGCCAAGCACGAGCGATCCGGCGAGGCCGAACAGCGACGATGAAAACGCGATGCCCATGCCGCCCAGCGGGGCGGCCAGACCGTCGCGCAAGGTCTCGAACACCGAGCCGGCATCGCCATTGGGCTTGAGCGTCTCGACCACCTTGCCGACCGAACCCACGGTTTCGATCAGGCCCCAGAAGGTGCCGAGCAGGCCGAGAAAGATCAAAAGCCCGGTCATGTAGCGCGACAGGTCGCGCGCTTCGTCGAGGCGGGTTGCGATCGAATCGAGCAGCCCGCGCATCATCGGCGTCGAGATCGCCATGCGGCCGAGGCGATCGCCGAGAATGGCGGCCATCGGCGCCAGCAGCACCGGGGGGCGATCGACGGCGATACCCGGATCGGCAAGCCGGAAATTATTGACCCAGGCAACTTCGGGAAACAGCCGGAGCACCTGCCGGAAGGCCAGCAGGATACCGATCGCCAGCACGCCGAGGATCAGCCCGTTCAGTCCCGGATTGGACATGAAGGCGGCAAGGATCTGCTGGTGCATGATGAAGGCGATCAGCCCGCACAGGACCAGAAAGACCAGCATCCGTACGAGGAAGATGCGGGGCGAGGACAGCTTATGAGGGTCGAACTTCTTGCGAGCCATTGTCTGAGGGCCAGCCTTTCAATGACAAAGCGTAGCATCAATATGGCACAGGCGCGGCGAAATAGAACCCGCCGGGTTCCCAGCCTGTTGGAAACCGATTCGTGTGTCGTCCGCACTCGGGGCGGCGATTTCAGAGCGCGTCATGTGTCGCGTCGCAACCTTTATTGCGATGCTACGGTTCCATCATGACAAGCGGAATCGCGGAGGCCGCGTTCAGGCGGCGCCGCGTACGGCTTTGAGAATTCTCAGCAGATCGTTCTGCAACGTCTCGTTGCCAGCGACGATATGACCTTTGGCCAGCATGGCGTCTTTACCGTCGCAATCGCTGACATATCCGCCGGCCTCTCGCACCAGCAGGATGCCGGCCGCCATGTCCCACGACGACAGGTTGCGCTCCCAGTAAAGATCGAATCGTCCGGCGGCGACATAGGCGAGATCGAGAGAGGCCGCCCCGAAGCGGCGGAGGCCCGCCACCTGCTCCTGCACAGCCGCAAATTCGGTGCGGAATTCCGCCAGTCCGCCGCGCCCGCGATGTGGCAGCCCGCAGGCGACCACGGCATCCTGTAGGGCGCGCCGTCCGGCGACACGGATGCGCTTGTCGTTCAGGAACGCGCCCTTGCCGCGCTCGGCGATGAACATCTCGTCGCTGATCGGATTGTAGACAAGCGCCGCGACCATCGTGCCTTCGCGTTCAAGGCCGATCGAGATCGCGAATTGCGGAATGCCGTGCAGATAGTTGGTGGTGCCGTCGAGCGGGTCGACGTACCAGGTGTGGGACTTGTCAGGACCTTCGATCAGCCCGCCTTCTTCGCCCAGGAAGGAATAGCCCGGCCGCGCGGTCATCAGCTCCTCGCGCAGCACCTGCTCGGCCTTGCGGTCGGCGGCGGTGACGAAGTTGGCCGGCCCCTTCACGGAGACCTGCAGCTTCTCGACCTCGCCGAAATCGCGAATGAGCCCGCGCGACGCCTTGCGCGCGGCTTTCATCATCACGTTGAGCAGGGCGGAATGGAGCATGGATTGTTCTCTTATCCTCCCCTGGAGGGGGGAGGTCGACCATTCATCGTCACTGCGATGAATGGTCGGGAGGGGGTGACCCTCGCGCTGGTTCGATCACCCCACCCCCGCGCCGTTGCCGCGCCCCCCCCCCCCCCCCCCGGGGGGG
>JAFAFP010000262.1 GCA_023423415.1 Pseudomonadota bacterium
AGGCCTGCGGTTAAGGTCTGACCGTCAAAGGGGTTTTGGCCCGGAGATTCGAGCAAAGGTTTGGGGACCGGTCCATAAGGACCAGCTCGGAAATTCAGGGCAAAACAAGTCACTGGGGTCATTCGGGGGATTGCGTCACGCCTTTCGCGCGTGGCGTTCAGCCGAACAAGAAGCGGAACGAGCGTATGAAAGCCGCAAGGCAAACCACGCTGCGTGAACAGGTTACGGTGTCCGGCATCGGGGTTCACTCCGGTCTGCCCGTCAACCTCACACTCAATCCGGCCGATGCCGGAACCGGCATCGTTTTCTCCCGCACCGACGCGGATGGTGGCGAGCGCGAAGTCCGCGCTGACTACCGCGCCGTGACTGCGACCGAGCTTGCGACCGTTCTCGGCGACGAATCGGGCGTCCTGTGCTCGACCGCCGAACATATTCTCGCCGCCCTTCGCGGGCTTGGCGTCGACAACGCCCTGGTTGAAATCGACGGACCGGAAGTGCCGATCATGGACGGCAGCGCGGCGCCGTTCGTTGATGCCATCGATCAGGCCGGGCTTGTTTCGCTGGCCAAGGCGCGCCGCTACATCAAGGTGTTGAAGCCGGTCCGCGTCGCCAAGGGCGAGGCTTTCGGCGAATTGCGGCCGCAGGACAGCGGCTTCAGCCTGGATATCGAGATCAACTTCGATTCGCTCATGATCGGCCGCCAGTCGATCGTGCTGGATCTGACCCCTGATACCTTCCGCCGCGAATTGTCCCGCGCCCGCACCTTCGGCTTCATGAAGGATGTCTCGGCGCTGTGGAGCGCAGGCAAGGCGCTGGGCGCTTCGTTCGAAAATACCCTGGTTCTCAGCGAGAACCGCATTCTGAATACCGAAGGCCTGCGTTATTCGGACGAGTTCGTCCGCCACAAGGCGCTGGACGCGGTGGGCGATCTGGCGCTGGCCGGTGCTCCGATCATCGGCGCCTATCGTTCGGTGCGTGGCGGCCATCGCCTCAACCATGCCGTGCTGGTCGCCTTGATGTCCGATCCGTCGGCTTACACCGTGGTCGAGGCCGATGAGCGTCGTCCGGTGCGCGGTCACGCCGAGGTTGCCGGGATGGTTGCCCCGGCCTACGGCCCGGACGTCTCCTAAGGCAGGGCCGGTATTCGACCGGAAGTATGCGGGCCATTCGGCGTCACGTGGCGCCGCATGGCCTGTCGGCATTCGGTCGGAAACCATTGGCGCTACGGATTAACCGTCGCCTTAATCCCGGCCCAATATCGTACGAAATCGAGAATTGAGATATCGTCGGATGCTTGGGGGAGCCTCGCGTTTTCGCTAAAGAGAGCGTGGCTTTAAGGGCTGATAGGCCCGCATACCCGTTTGAGGGGTGGTTTGTGCGCATGAGTGCAGGTCGGGGGATCTTTGTGATGCCCAGGATATCCGCCGGCTTCGCCGTGCGCGGCTTGATGCGGGTTGCGGCGCTGGGGCTGGTTGCCGGCGCTCTCGTTGCCTGCGCGGGCAAAGACGACGTCATGATCCCTGACGATCCGGCCGACAAGCTCTACAACGAAGGCCTCTATCTGATGCAGCAGAAGAGCGACTATCCCGCTGCTGCCAAGAAATTCGAGGAAGTGGACCGCCAGCATCCGTATTCGGACTGGGCGCGCAAGGCGCTACTGATGCAGGCGTATTCCTTCTACGAGGCGAAGGAATACGACGACTCAATCGCTGCGGCGAAGCGCTATGTCTCGCTGCACCCGGCCAGCCCTGACGCCGCCTATGCACAATTCCTGATCGGCTCGTCGTATTACGAAAATATCCCGGACGTGACGAGAGACCAGCAACGCACCGAGAAGGCGATGCAGGAGCTCGAGCAGGTCATCCGCCGCTATCCGAACACCGAGTATGCGGTCAGCGCCAAGAAGAAGCTGGACGTGGCGCGGGATCAGCTGGCCGGCAAGGAAATGCAGATCGGCCGCTTCTATCTCACGCGGAAAGATTTCACCGGCGCCATCAACCGCTTCAAGATGGTGGTGACGCAGTATCAGACCACGCGGCATGTCGAAGAGGCGCTGATGCGGTTGGCCGAAGCCTATATGGCGCTCGGCATCGTGCAGGAAGCGCAGACCGCGGCCGCCGTGCTCGGCCACAACTTCCCGGACAGCCGCTGGTATCAGGACGCCTACAAGCTGGTCCAGACCGGCGGCGTCGAGCCGTCGGAGAACAAGGCTTCGTGGATCAGCAAGCTCTTCCAGGGCCGGCGGACCGGCTGATCGGCTGGACATCGCTTCTTCCTGCGAGTCTTTCCTGAGCGGCGCAGCTATTTTTCCGCTGTGCGACGGATTTGTTCTTGTTATGTTCATCTTGTTGAGTCTTCATTAGCGCATGTCCGGCGGACAGGTTCATCTCATGTGAGCCTGATCGGGGGCCGGGCAACCCGAAGGCAAATGAGATGCTCGTTCGTCTGTCCATCCGCGATATCGTTCTGATCGAAAAGCTCGACCTCGATTTCACCAAAGGGCTGGTCGTGCTCACCGGCGAGACCGGCGCCGGCAAGTCGATCCTGCTCGACGCTTTTGCGCTCGCCCTGGGCGGTCGCGGCGATGCCACCCTGGTGCGTCAGGGCCAAGGGCAGGGTCAGGTCACCGCGGTTTTCGATCTGGCGCCCAGGCACCCGGCCCGTTCGTTGCTGAAAGAGCAGGGCATCGACCTCGACGAGGATCTGATCTTGCGCCGTGTCCAGACCGCCGACGGCAAGACGCGTGCCTTCGTCAACGATCAGCCGGTGTCGGTGCAGGTCTTGAAGAGTCTCGGCGCCATGCTGGTGGAAATTCACGGACAGCATGACGACCGCGCGCTGGTCGACGCCGCGACGCATCGCCAGTTGCTGGATGCCTATGCCGGTCTGGAGGGTGATGCGGAAAAGGTCGCGCGCCTCTGGGATGCGCGGCGCGCGGCTGCGGAGGCGGTCGAAAATCATCGCATTGAGGTTGAGCGTGCGCAGCGCGAGGCCGATTATCTGCGCCACGCCGTTGGCGAATTGACCAAGCTCGCGCCTGAGGAAGGCGAGGAGACGGCGCTGGCCGAACGCCGTACAGCGATGATGCAGGCGGAGAAGATCGCCGGCGATCTGCAGGACGCTTATGAGTCTGTTGCTGGCAATGCGTCGCCGGTGCCAAGCTTTTCCGCGGCCATTCGCCGGCTGGAGCGCCGCTCGGCGCAAGCGCCGGCGTTCACCGATCCCGCGATCAAGGCGCTGGATCAGGCTCTGACCTCCATCGAGGAAGCGCGCGTTCATCTCGAAGTGGCGCTCCGTGCCGCCGATTACGATCCGGCCGAACTCGAACGCATCGAGGAGCGGCTGTTCGCGTTGCGTGCTGCGGGACGCAAATACAATATGCCGGTCGATCGCCTGGCTTTGCTGGCCGAGAAATATGCGAGCGATCTGGCGCTGATCGACGCCGGCGCGGAGAAGCTCGCGATGCTGGAACGGGTTGCCACTGAAACCGAAGCGCGTTTCCGCGACGGCGCAGCCGTTTTGTCAGCGGCGCGGGCGAAAGCCGCGGCGAAACTCGACAAGGCGGTGAATACCGAGATCAGGCCGCTCAAGCTCGAACGCGCCGTGTTCTCGACTTCGATCGTGACCGACAAGGAGGCCGTTGGCTCGCACGGTTTCGATCGCGTCGAATTCTGGGTGCAGACCAATCCGGGCACGCGGCCCGGCCCGTTGATGAAAGTGGCGTCGGGCGGCGAGCTCGCGCGTTTCCTGCTCGCCCTGAAGGTCGTGCTCGCCGACAAGGGCTCCGCGCCGACGCTGATCTTCGACGAAATCGATACCGGCGTCGGCGGTGCCGTGGCCGATGCGATCGGTCTGCGCCTCGCAAAGCTCGGCTCACGTGTGCAGGCCATTGCCGTCACCCATGCGCCGCAGGTGGCCGCCCGCGCCAGCCGCCACTACGTCATTGCCAAGGATGCGCTCGACAAGGGCAAACGGGTGGCGACGCGGGTCAACGAAGTTGCAGCCGACCGCCGCCGTGAGGAAATCGCCCGCATGCTGGCAGGTGCGGAAATTACCAACGAGGCGCGCGCCGCGGCGGAACGGCTGATCAAGGCGGCGGCTTGAAGGTCTCGCTTTTGCCGGTCATTCCGGGGCGCGGGCCTAAGGTCCGCGAACCCGGAATCCAGAGACAAATTCAGAGCGTTATTTCGGGATACAGATCTTTCCAGTCGGGTTGGTTGCTTCAATCAGGGCAATCTTCCATTCACGTCGCCATTTCTTGATTTCCTTTTCGCGCGTGATTGCGTTGACGGGATCGTCGTAACACTCGAACCAGACAAGCTGATCGATACCGTATCGCGCCGTAACGCCTTTGGTTTCTTTCGTCTTATGCTGATAGGTGCGGCGAACAAGGTCGCCGGTGAATCCAAGGTATAAAGTACCTTGTTTGCGTGAGCCCATCAGATAGACGTAAAACATGTCCGTCTCTAAATGTGGCTGGATTCCGGGTTCGCGAGCTTTGCTCGCGTCCCGGAATGACCGGATGATAGTATAGTAGCAATACCATGGCCAAACGCGCATCCGCATCGCCTCTGACGCCGACCAGCAAGCTCACCGAGGAGCAGGCTGCCGGCGAATTGCAGCGGCTCGCCAAGCTGATTGCCGAGCATGACAAGCGCTATTACCAGCAGGACGCGCCGACCGTTTCTGACGCCGAATACGATGCCCTGCGTCAGCGCAATAACGAGATCGAAGCGCGCTTCCCGGAGCTGATCCGCAAGGATTCGCCGTCGCAGAAAATCGGCGTGACGCCGACCGGACGATTCAAGAAAGTCCGGCACGCCGTGTCGATGCTGTCGCTCGACAACGCGTTCACCGATGAGGAGGTGACGGAGTTCGTGGATCGCGTGGTGCGCTTCCTCAAGCTTGAGGAAACGCCGGCCTTCACCGCCGAGCCGAAGATCGACGGACTTTCATTATCGTTGCGGTACGAAGGCGGTGAGCTTGTCACCGGCGCGACGCGTGGTGACGGCGCTGTCGGCGAAGACGTCACCGCCAATGTGAAGACGCTGGGCGATATTCCTCAGAAGTTGAAGGGACGAAACGTTCCCGATATCGTCGAAGTGCGCGGCGAAGTCTACATGACGCACGATGAGTTCTTGGCGCTGAACAAGCGACAGGCGGCGGCTGAGGAGCCGGTCTACGCCAATCCGCGCAATTCGGCGGCCGGCTCATTGCGGCAGAAGGATCCGTCGATCACCGCTTCGCGCAACCTCAGATTCTTCGCCTATGGCTGGGGCGACATGAGTGCGACGCCAGAACAGACGCAAGGCGACATGGTGCATTGGCTGGGCGAGCGCGGCTTCATCATCAATCCGCTGTTCAGGGTCTGCCAATCGGTCGAGGCGATGCTCGAAATGTATCGCGACATCGAGCAGAAGCGGGCGACGCTCGGCTACGATATCGATGGTGTCGTCTACAAGCTCAATCGGCTCGACTGGCAGAACCGTCTCGGTTTCGTGTCGCGCTCACCGCGTTGGGCGATCGCGCACAAATTCCCGGCCGAGAAGGCGACCACGATTGTCCGCGATATCGACATTCAGGTTGGCCGCACCGGCGCGCTGACGCCGGTGGCGAAGCTGGAGCCGGTGACGGTCGGCGGCGTCGTGGTGCAGAACGCGACGTTGCACAACGAAGATGAGATTGCGCGCAAGGATGTGCGGATCGGCGATACAGTGACGATCCAGCGTGCGGGCGACGTGATCCCGCAGGTGCTCGGCGTCGTGCTGGAGAAGCGACCGAAGAACGCCAAGCCGTTCAAGTTTCCTGACGTGTGCCCGGTGTGCGGCAGTCATGCCGTGCGCGAAGAAGGCGAGGCCGTGCGCCGTTGCACCGGCGGGCTGATCTGTCCGGCGCAGCAGGTCGAGCGCCTGCGGCATTTCGTGTCGCGCGATGCCTTCGATATCGAGGGGCTGGGTGAAAAGCAGGTGCAGGCGTTTTATGCCGAAGGCCTGGTCAAGGAACCGGCCGATATCTTCACGCTTGAGGCGCGCAACAAACGAGCGAGCACGAAACTTGAAGATCGCGAAGGCTATGGCGAGACGTCGGTGCGCAATCTGTTCTCTGCGATCGAAAGCCGCCGCAAGATGCCGCTCAACAAGGTGATCTATGCCCTTGGTATTCGTCATGTCGGCGATGGCAATGCCAAGCTGATTGCGCGGCATTACGGCGACATCGATACCTTTCTTGAAGGGATGAAGGCCGCCGGCAAAGGGCCAGAGTCGGAAGCCTATCAGGAACTGAACAACATCGGCGGCATCGGCGATGTTGTGACTGATGCGATCGTTGAGTTCTTCAAGGAAGAGCATAATCGCGAGGCGCTGGATCGTCTGTTCAAACAGATCGACGTCGAGCCGATGGAGAAGGCCAAGTCCGACTCCGTCATCTCCGGCAAGACCGTCGTGTTCACCGGATCGCTCGAGAAGATGACGCGCAATGAAGCCAAGGCGCAGGCGGAGCGTCTGGGTGCGAAAGTCGCAGGCTCGGTGTCGAAAAAGACCGATTATGTCGTGGCCGGCCCTGGCGCCGGCTCAAAGCTTGCCGAAGCTCAGGGGCTTGGCGTCACGGTGCTGACCGAAGACGAATGGCTGGCGATGGTGCAAGGCTGATGCGTTGCAGTGGGTAAAAACGGAAATGGCCGGGACATAAGGCGTCAACGACGCCGTCTTCGACGGCTTATGCCCGGCCATGACGTTCGTTTCAGCGTGATCCAGTCCGAAATGATCAGGCGGCGCGCGACTTCGGCTGCACTTCGGCCGTGTAATCGTCCATCAACTGCTTGGTGATGGCGCTTGGCGTGAACTTCCAGTCGGCGATTTCAGCCACCGCCGTGACTTCCGCCGCGGTGCCGGTGATGAAGCATTCCGAGAAGCCGGTCAGTTCATCCGGCATGATCCGACGTTCGATCACCTCAAAGCCGCGACGCTTGGCGAGATCGATCACCGTGCGGCGCGTGATGCCGTCGAGGAAGCAATCGGCAGTCGGCGTGTGGATCTTGCCGTCCTTGACGAAGAAGATGTTGGCGCCGGTGCATTCGGCGACCCGGCCTTCCCAGTCCAGCATCATCGCGTCGGCGTAACCGCGCCGCTCCGCCCGGTGCTTGGAGACGGTGCAGATCATGTAGAGACCTGCCGCCTTCGCAAGGCACGGCGCGGTGCGCGGATCGGGCCGCCGGTACTCGGCGAGATCGAGCTTGATGCCTTTCAGCCGCTGCTCCGGATCGAAATAGCTCGGCCACTGCCAGATCGCGATCGCCAGATGGATACGGTTGCCCTGCGCCGACACGCCGAGCTGCTCGGAGCCGCGCCAGGCGATCGGACGCACATACGCATCCGACATGCCGTTCTTTTCCAGCAGCAGATGCTTGGCGGCGTCGATCTCGGCGACCGAATAGGGGATTTCGAAATCGAGAATGTTGGCCGACTTCTTCAGGCGCTCGGAATGCTCCGTGCTCTTGAAGATCTTGCCGCCATAGGCGCGTTCCCCTTCGAATACGGCGCTTGCATAATGCAGGCCATGGGTCAGCACATGGATTTTGGCTTCCGGTCCCGGCAAGAGATTACCATCGAACCAGATCATACCTGGCAATTGGTCGAAGGGGACGGCCATCATGCTCCTCCTGAAGGGGTAAGGCCGCGGCGGGGTCCGTTACCGGAGCCCGATTTTGCGTCGCGGGCGATGTCCCATTATGGTTTTACCGGGCCCGTGGAAACATTCGGTTGTCGGAACCGGTCGGAATTTCGCCGCTGGATGTCCAGCAGGATATTTCGTACTCGCTGCTCTTTGGGTAACAATCTGCCAGAAATATGTCAATATGACTGACATAAATCACCTCGGTCCGTACCATCATGCCAGTATCTCAGCTCCGCGACCGCACATCCTCAACGGACAGCACGCCGCCGCATGCGGGCAGCGAGCCCATCTGGGATCTGATCGAGCTTCTGTTCTTCGCCTATCGCGACTTCGTTGGTGACGCCGACGACGCGCTGGCCGAGTTCGGCTTTGGCCGTGCCCACCATCGGGTCGTGCATTTCGTGACCCGGCATCCCGGCATGAAAGTCGCGGATTTGCTGGAGATCCTCAACATCACCAAGCAGTCGCTTGCCCGCGTGCTCAAGCAACTGGTGGATGAGGGCTATGTGCTGCAGAAGGAGGGCGCCAACGATCGTCGCCAGCGCCTTCTTTATGCCACGCCAAAGGGCGAAGCGCTGGCCATGAAACTTGCCTCGTTGCAAACCAAGCGCATCGCCCGCGCGTTTGGGGAAATCGGGCCCGACGCGCATGAACAGGCGCGCCGCTTTCTGATCGCCATGATCGATGGCCGGGAACGCGAGCACGTTCTGCAACTCATTGCCCGTGCCGACCGGCTGAGACAGGCTCAGTCCTGAAGGGACACTTCATGGCTCTTGGCGCCGCACCTTCCATTCCGGCTGACGACGCTCCGCACCTGCTTGTGGTGGATGACGACCGGCGTATTCGTGATCTGCTGTCGCGCTTCCTGACGGCGGAAGGTTATCGCGTTACGACGGCGGTCGACGCGGCGGAAGCCCGCGCGAAACTTGGCGGCCTGCATTTCGATCTTTTGATCCTCGATGTCATGATGCCCGGCGAGAGCGGTTTCGATCTCGCGAAATCCCTGCGCGAAACATCGGCCGTGCCGATCCTGATGCTGACGGCGCGCGACGAAAGCGAAATGCGGATCGAAGGTCTGCAGATCGGTGCCGACGATTATGTCGCCAAACCGTTCGAGCCGCGCGAGCTGTCGCTGCGGATCGGCAATATCCTCAAACGCGCGCAGCCAGCGGCAGCGCCCCAGGTCGAATCCGTGCGCTTTGGCGATTTCGTCTTTCACATCGCGCGCGGTGAATTGCGCCGCGGCGAGGAGATGGTGCGCCTGACCGACCGCGAGCGCGACATGCTGCGGATCCTGTCGGCGACGCCCGGCGAGACCGTGCCGCGTCTGTCGCTCACCGGCAACGACCCGGCCGCGAACGAGCGCGCGGTGGATGTGCAGGTGAACCGGTTGCGCCGCAAGATCGAGAACGATCCCGCCAACCCGCTTTTCGTTCAGACCGTCCGCGGTATCGGATATCGCCTCGTCGTGTCTCCGTGAGGCGCCGATGACGAGCCTCGATGTTGGTCTTGCAACGATCCGCTCCGTTGCCAATCGGATCAACGAAGCGTGGGACCGGCTCGGCAAATCGATCAAGCGCTTCATGCCGACGGGTCTTTATGCCCGTGCGCTGCTGATCATCATCGCGCCGATGGTGATCCTGCAATCGGTGGTCGCCTTCGTGTTCATGGAGCGGCACTGGAATTCGGTGACGCAGAAGCTGTCGGCATCCGTCGTGTCGGATATCGCCGCGCTGATCGACGTCTATCGTGGTTATCCGCAGGACGCCCAGAACAGCCAGATTCGGCGTATCGCGCAGGACCGGCTCGGGCTTGTGGTCGATTTCCTGCCGGCGGGCGACATGCCGCCGCCTGGTCCTAAGCCGTTCTTCTCACTGCTCGATCAGGCGCTGTCCGTCGAACTGACCAAGATCAAGCGGCCGTTCTGGATCGACACCGTCGGCCGTTCCTCTCTGGTCGAAATCCGCATTCAGCTCGACAATACGGTGATGCGCGTGTTTGCGCCGCGCGGCGCGGCCTATGCGTCGAACTCGGAAATCTTCCTGTTCTGGATGGTCGGCACCTCGCTTGTCCTGCTCACGGTCGCGATCATCTTCCTGCGCAATCAGATCCGGCCGATCCTCAGTCTCGCCGACGCTGCCGAAGCCTTCGGTAAAGGACGTGAAGCGCCAAACTTCCGGCCGCGCGGTGCACGAGAGGTGCGGCGCGCGGCGGTGGCCTTCATTGAAATGAAGCTGCGCGTCGAACGCGCGATCGACCAACGCACCACGATGCTAGCCGGCGTCTCGCACGACCTTCGGACGATCCTCACGCGCTTCAAGCTTGAATTGGCATTGCTTGGCGATGTGCCTGAACTCGATGCGATGAAGAAAGACGTCGACGAGATGCAGCGCATGCTGGAGGCCTATCTCGCCTTTGCGCGCGGCGACATGGGCGAGCAATCGGCGCCGACCGACATGGCCGCCTTCCTTGAGGAATTGAAGGACGATGCCGAACGCACCGGCCACACAGCGACGGTGGATTTCTCCGGCCAGCCGATCGTCACGGTGAAACCGGCGGCCTTCAAGCGCTGCCTTGCCAATCTCGTCACCAATGCTGCGCGCTATGCGCGTTCGATCGCGATTACCGGCCATCGCGATCATCGCTGGCTGACAATCACCATCGATGACGATGGTCCGGGCATTCCGCCGGCCAAACGCGAGGAAGTGTTCAAGCCGTTCATGCGGCTCGACAATGCGCGCAATCAGGATCAGGGCGGCACCGGCCTTGGCCTCGCCATCGCACGAGACATTGCACGCTCGCATGGCGGCGACATCATGCTGGGTGATTCACCGCTTGGCGGGTTGCGCGCAACGGTGCGCGTGCCGGTTTGATGGCTCCATAAAAAAGCCCCGGCGTGAGCCGGGGCTTTTCCGCATTCGCTGCAAAACCCTTACGGGCAGAACCACATCGGGCCGACCAGGACGCAGCCGCGTGTCTGCCAATCCCACGGGCGTGCGCCGTAGCTGCGCCAGCCGGGAGGGGCCGCATAGTAGCGATGACCGGCGACCCAGCGACCGCCATGATGGTGGTGATGACGGTGGCCATTCCACTTGTTACCGTGATGGTGGTGACCATGGCCTCGGCCATGGTGTCCACCATGATGCTTGCCGCCACCATGGTGTTTGCCACCGTGATGCTTGCCGCCGCCATGATGGTGTTTGCCACCACCGTGCTTGTGGCCATCGTTCCGCACATGAATCACGGATGAGTCGACCGACAATGCATTTGGCATCATTGGCGCTGCCGAAGCCGGCGCCGCCAACAGCGCCGAGACAAAGAACGCTGGCGCGATCTTGGAAACCAGGGACATTTGCTCTCCTTGGGAAAGTAAAACCGTCGGCCGCGAGCAACCGAAGTCGATCGACGCAAACTACGTGCCACGGTTTAATGAAAGGTAGCGGACGAGGACCCTATTGGCCGGATCGCATTAATCAACCTGATCCGTAACAAGGGTGGTCCCGAGCAACTGGTCAGCGTTCGCCGACCGATTACTCAGGACCAAAACGCGTTTACACAAGGCAGCGGAAAAGCGCCATGCAACAGGTCGTGATCAACGGCGCTGGTTCGCCGGCTCACCCGCAGGCTCCGCACCCGATTCCTTCGAGCTCGGCTTCACGTTGGCGTTGATGCCGTCCTGAGTTGAGCCCGATGCAGGCGGCATTGGTCTCGTCACGCCAGAGCCGCTGGTGCCCGCTCCGGTAGTCCCCATGCGCTCACTGCCTGGACTGCGCGGCTGATTCTCAGCGCCGCTCGGCTCGGCGCCGGAATTCATCGATCCCGGATTTACGTTGCCCGGTGGAGGCGATGTCTGCGCGCCTGCAACCGATGCTGTCAGTATACCCGCAGTAGCGAGGATCGCGATTTTACGAATCATCGGACTCTCTCCTTGTTCAATCTCAGGCTCTGCCTCGCGTATGCCGAGGCTTGCCAGCCTGTAGTGCCAATGCATGGGTGGAGAAGGCGTTCCGAAAAATTCAAGCGATCGTCGCGCGTATGGTCATCGCAAACAGGCCCTCAGGGAGCCACCACAATGACGCCTTTGTGAGCGTTCGTGAGAGCGCAATGATCTCGCATCATTTCACTTTTCCGCCAAATGCAGCGATGATCGAACCCAACTTCTTAATTGCTTTCGCATTAACGCCTTATTTTTCTCTCGGAACTTCGTTACGTTGCGATGCCAGATCGAAGGTAAGAATCATGCGTATCCGGATTGTTTTGCTGACCACCGTGACGGCCTTCGCCGCATCGCCAGCCCTTGCCGATATCAAGATCACTGTCGACAAGACTGCGCAGACGCTTACCGTCGCGCGCGATGGGCAGGTTTTGCATACTTGGCCGGTCTCGACCGGACGAACCGGACGTTTCACGCCATCGGGTAATTTCCGTGCATTCCGCATGGAGAAGGATCACTTCTCCAAGGAGTTCGATGACGCGCCGATGCCGCATTCGATTTTCTTCACCGACCGCGGTCATGCCATCCATGGATCGTTTGAGACCAAGAAGCTTGGCCGGCCCGCATCCGGCGGTTGCGTTCGCCTTGCACCCGAGAATGCCAAGATCCTGTTCGAGATGGTGCAGGCCGAGGGCGTGCTAAAGACAAAGGTGGAAGTGCAGGGCGACGAACGCGTCGCGATTGCGCGCGCAGACAGGCAATTGACACAGTCCGATCGTCAGGGTTCGCGGGCCGGGACGGGTCTGCCGCCGCAATACGCTCCGCGTGAGGACGACGTTCAGCAACGCCGTTATGCTGCGCCGCGTGGATATTACGATCAGCAATTCGGCTATCAGCAGCGCCCGTACCAGTCCCAGCAGCAATACTACTACGATGGTTATGCGTGGCGGCCCTATAACGGCGGAGGCTATCGCGCACAGCCGCAGCCTCACTACCCGCAGCAGCAGTATTATTATCAGCAGCCGCGCTACGGTTATGGGTACGGCTACGGCAACTGACGGACGACGTCACCGTTCTGTCTTGATTGCGCGGTTCTGTTGCCACACGCTGACAAACAACATCGACGACGCTGAGCGGGAGACGGATCATGGGCGTGCTGGATATCATTCTCGGCCGCGACGAGCAGGGCAACGCGTCCAAGATCAACATGGCGCTGATCGCGCTGTTGCTATGGCGCTGGTATCAAAGCGCAGGTCAATCCGGCGGCACTCCGCAACCGATGCCGTCGCCGCTGCCGTCTCCCCGCAACGAAACGCCGGTCCCCGATGCACCTGCGCGTATCCCGACAGGCGCTCCGGCCCAGACTTCAAGACCGAGCGCAGGAAACGACAGCGATAGTGATTTCGGCCCGCTTGTTGAGTCCACCAAGCGGATGCCGGATTTCCAGCGCGGCGGCGGCGGGATGAACGACGACGGCGGCGGAACGGGCGGTGGACTTGGCGGCGGACTTGGCGACATCCTCAATGACATCCTGCGCGGCGGACAAGGCGGACCCTCGCGCGGCCCCGCCGGCGGGCCGGGTGGTGGACGCGGCGGGGATCTGGGCGACATCCTCGGCGATATTCTTGGTGGCGGCCGCGGAATGCCGGGCGGCGCTGGCGGCGGACGTAGCGGTCCGGGAGGCGGCGGAGGGCTTGGCGATATCCTGGGCGACATTCTCGGTGGCGGGCGTGGTGCTCCGACATCGCGCTTTGCGGGTCCGCAGGGCGATTCGCTCAGTGCGCTGCTGGGCGGTGCAGGTGGTCTTGGCGGCCTTCTGGCGGGCGGGGCGGCCGGCGGTATGCTGGGCGATCTGTTGAGGCAGTTCGATCAGTCCGGGCAGGGCGCTGCGGCGCGCTCATGGGTCTCGGGTGGCGAGAACATTCCGGTCACGCCGAATGAGATCGAACAGACCTTTGGCTCCGACATCATCGATCAACTCGCCAACCAGTTCGGGATAAACAAGTCCGAATTGTTGCAGGGCTTGAGCGAGACATTGCCCGGGGTTGTTGATCAGCTCACGCCTGATGGACGGCTTCCCACCGAAGACGAAATCTCGCGCTGGCGTTAGAGCGTTTTCGAATGAAGTGGTTACCGGTGTTCGTATGAAGAAAGCGCGTCAAAGATTCTAGCCGTCACTTCTCATTGCGCGGCGCGGGCCATTTCTGCTCGATCCAGTGAAGCAGCCGCGCCATCGGCGGCTGCAGCACCGGCAGGTCAACGGCGAGCAACAGCAGTCCGAGCGGCACCATCCAGAAGCCGAGGACCGGCAGAAAGCCAAGCACGCCGCCGATGATGAAAAGGCCGGCGGCGGGAATGCGCCAGATGCGGGAGGTGGGCTCCCTGAGGAAGCGCGAGGCACGTGCGATCCAGCCCGGCAGCCGCTCCTCGAAGCGGTGGATCAGAGCGTAAAAGTCCAGCTTGTGTTGCATCGTCACGGTTACCTCAGGTGGCGACGCCATGGATTGCGTCAATGACCGGCTTTGCCGCGATGCGAGTCCGATCATTGCGCTATTTCTTTTCCAGAAGAAGTTTGCCGCGCGCCCGTATGGCGGTCTGCGCCACTTCGGCGAATTTTTGCAGCAGCCACGGCAACGTCACCTCCAGCCGCACCTGATCCTCGGCGACATCGACCGTACCCGCCGCAGCCTGCCCCAACGCGCGAACGCGAAAGGTCAACCGGTCGCCCGACCAGATTTCCTCATCGACCTTGATCACCGGAAAACTCGTCGCTGCGCTCGTCAGGCCGGGCTTCAGACGGCGCAGCGCTTCATCCTTGCCGAGGTGATGCGGAATCGAGACGACAATGGGCTTCGACATGGCCTGCTTTGACTGCCTCCTCGATGTGGCCGGACCTGACGTTTTCCAGATACGTCATGTAGTCAGTCTCGCGTGAACGGCCAGTGTCGCGGAGCCTCCCTTGAAAGTGCGGGCTGCTGTGGACGAATAGTGGGCAAAATGTTCGCAAATTCGCGAAAATCATAGGGCGCTGGCGCCGGCGGCGGTTGTGGATAGGCGGTTGGCGTGCTGTGGGTGACCTGTGAATACGGATGGACCGAAGTGCGCACGGCCGTCAGTGGAGTTCCAGCCTGTGATCTACGGGCGCAGCGATAATTGAAGCGATATGACGGCCAGCCAGAAAAGCAGCTCGGAAACCAGCCTCGCCAAGATCGTGGCCGACAAGGCGACGGCGCACCGCATCGCCGATCTTCTCGGCGAAATCCTCGATCCCGAGCTTTGCCCAGTGTCGATTTTCGAAACGTCGGACGGCTGGGCGGCAGAAGCGATCTTCCATGACGACGAAACCCGACAGATCATCACCGATGTCATCGGTCGCGAGCTTGGCGAAGATGCGCAAAGCCGTATCGCGATTTCGACGATCGAAGAGCGTGATTGGGTCGCTGCGAGCCTCGAGGGACTGGCACCGGTGCGTGCGGGCCGCTTTGTCATTCACGGCTCGCACGATCGCGGTCGCGTGCGGCTCAACGAGATCGGCATCGAGATCGAGGCGGCGCTGGCCTTCGGCACCGGGCATCACGGCACCACGCGCGGCTGCCTGTTGGCTTTCAATGCCCTCTGCAAGCGGACGAACGAACCGCGCCGCTGGCGCATTCTCGATATCGGTACCGGGACCGGCGTTTTGGCGATTGCCGCGGCCCGCGCGTTCAATGTCAAGGTTTTGGCGAGCGACATCGACCCGATGGCTGTGACAGTCGCGCAGGACAATGCACGGCTCAATCACGCAGGGCCGCTTGTGGACGTGTTCACGGCCGCGGGCGCGCATGCGCATCGTTTCCGGATCGGTCGTCGCTACGATCTGATCTTCGCGAATATCCTCGAGGCGCCGCTGCGGCGGATGTCCGCCACGGTGTCCCGGCTGCTGGCGCCCGGTGGGCGGATGATCTTGTCAGGTCTGTTGCCAGCGCACGCTGCCAGCGTCATCGCGGCCTATCGCCGTCAGGGCCTCGTATTGGAAACGCGGCTGCTTCTCGACGGCTGGGTGACTCTCACCATGCGGCGTGGACGATAGCCGGACAGCAAAACGCCCCGGAGGCCGGGGCGTTTTGTGAATGGCATGGAGTGGCCTGAAAGGCCGATCAGCGCGCGAAAGGCAGGTTCTTTTCGCTGCGGCCGAGGCGGTTGCCGGCCTGCTCGAGATGCACTGGCAGCAGGTGTTCGTGCTGCGCGATTGCGCGTTCAGCCTGGAGCGTACGGGCCTCGACAAAGGCGGCCCAGGCACGAGCAAACAGGCCCATCTTCGGCTGAACAGTCCTGGTCGGCTGAACAGTCTTGGTCGCAAGCGGGGCGGCGGAACCAACGGTCAAGGTGGTCATGGTGTCTTTCTCCTTCTCGAAATCCAGTCGACACCGAGGGTCGTTCTCGATTTTCTGCAATGCAACATAGTCATGAATCGTTGTTCGCACATGCGAAAGGAATGCATGGCTGCCCTCTAAATCCGCATAAGCCTTTCATATTTCAGAAAAAAATCGAGGTTCACTCGTGGATGGGTGACTGTTGCGGGGATCGAGAATATTGCGACGCACAATATTATTCCTGGCGTCGCATACGCAATAATCTTTCGCGGTCAGAACCACGGCCATCTGCTACGCATGGCCGCCAATCACGATAGAGTCGCGCCGATGTTCTCAGCCCAGTTCCAGACCTTCGACGACGTTGCCGAACCCGCCGCCGCTGCATCACGAATCGCGGCTTTACGGGGCGAGCTGAAGAAGCAGGGGCTCGACGGCTTTGTGCTGCCGCGCGCCGACCGGCATCAAAACGAGTATGTGCCGGAGAGCGAGGAGCGGCTTGCCTTTCTGACCGGCTTTACCGGCTCTGCCGGTTTTCTGATCGTCCTCATCGACAAGGCGATCCTTTTTACCGACGGCCGTTACACGCTGCAGGCGCGCGAACAGACCGATCCGGCGATCTTCACGATCGAAAACATCGTCGAGACAGCGCCGATCGTCTGGATCGAACAGAACCTGCCGGCCGGTGCGCGGCTCGGTTATGATCCCTGGCTGCATACGGCGGATGGCGCGGACAAGCTCTCCAAGGCCTGCGCCAAAGTCGGCGCCACGCTGGTGGCGGTTGATGACGACCCGGTGGATGCAATCTGGAGCGATCGTCCAACTCCACCGCTGGGACCGGTCGTGCTGCATGATCTTCGCTATGCCGGCAGCGCGACTGAAGACAAACTGCAACAGGTTGCCGCCGAAATCGGCAAGCAGCGCGCAGACGCACTGGTCGTTTCCGATCCCCACAACATCGCCTGGCTATTCAATATCCGAGGCTCGGATGTCGCGCACACGCCGCTGCCGCTGTCGTTCGGTATCGTGCCGAGAGAGGGCCGTCCGTCGATCTACATCGATGGCCGCAAGCTATCGAATGCGGTTCGCGATCGTCTCGAACAGACCGCGGATATCAAAGAACCGAATGCGCTTGCGGGGGAGATTGAAAAGCTTGGCACGTCCAAAGCGGTCATTCTGCTCGACCAGGCGACGGCTGCGGACGCGCTGGTAAAGCTGGTAGGAAAGGCTGGCGGCAAGGTGCTCCGTATTGCCGACCCCATCACCGCGATGAAGGCGGTGAAAAACGAAACCGAAATCGCCGGCGCTCATTCCGCGCAACAACGCGACGGCGCGGCGATGGCACGTTTCCTTGCATGGTTCGACCGTGAGGCGCCGCGCGGGCAACTCACCGAAATCGACGCCGTCGAAGCGCTCGAGACATTCCGTCGTGACACCCGCGCGCTGAAAGACGTTTCGTTCCCAAGCATTTCCGGCGCCGGACCGAATGGCGCCATCGTGCATTATCGCGTGACGCGCAATACCAACCGGCCGATCCGGAATGGCGAATTGTTTCTGATCGATTCCGGCGGGCAATACGAAGACGGCACGACCGACATCACCCGCACGATCGCGGTTGGAACGCCAACCGACGAGATGCGCACGCGTTTCACGCAAGTGCTGAAGGGACACATCGCGGTAGCGCGTGCAGTCTTTCCCGACGGCGTCAGCGGCGCTCAACTCGATACATTGGCGCGGCAATATCTGTGGCAGGCGGGTGTCGATTTCGAGCACGGTACCGGCCACGGCGTCGGCAGCTATCTCTCGGTGCATGAGGGACCCGCGCGCATTTCCAAGCTTGGCAGCGTACCGCTGAAGCGCGGCATGATCCTGTCCAACGAGCCCGGTTATTACAAAGCGGGTGGTTTCGGCATCCGCATCGAAAATCTCATTCTGGTAGTGGCGGCGCCGCAGATCGCAGGCGCGGAAAAAACGATGAACGCGTTCGAAACCATTACGCTCGCGCCGATCGACCGTCGCTTGATTGATGTCAGTCTCATGACGAACGAAGAGATCGCATGGCTCGATAGCTACCATGCGCGTGTTGCAGAGACGATTGCGCCGCTGGTTGATAAGGATACGGCCGCGTGGTTGTGGGACGTGACCCGCCCGCTCGTGCAACACTGACGGATTTCCTTTTCGTGGACGCAGAGACACCGAAGGCTGCAGCTCAAGCTGCCGATCCCAGCTTACGTCCGGCGCCGATCGGTCTGATCGTGCTGCTGATGACGATGAGCGCGATCGGCCCGGTGTCGCTCAACATACTGACGCCCGCGACGCCCGGTCTGGCCGATATCTTCGGCACGCAGATCGAAACCGTCCAGCTCACGCTGTCGCTCTACCTGTTCGGTCTCGGCATTTCCCAGCTTTTGCTCGGCCCGCTCTCGGACCGGTTTGGGCGGAAGCCGGTTTTGCTTGCTGGGCTTTTCATCACCGCTACCGCCAGCATCGCCGCGATTTTCTCAACGTCGATCGAAATGCTGATCGCGTTTCGGACGCTGCAGGCGCTCGGTGCATCGTCCGGACTTGTGATCGGACGCGCGATCATCCGCGATCTCTATTCACGCGATCGCGCGGCCTCGATGATCGGGCTCGTAACAACGGTGATGGTGCTGGCGCCCATGGCTGCTCCGCTGATTGGCGGCCTGCTCGATGAAATGTTGGGAAAGCAGCGCGGCTGGCAAAGCACGTTCATCCTGGTGGGGACATTCGCCAGTGTCGTGTTT